>CBFGVM010000060.1:0-14142 GCA_965652015.1 uncultured Alphaproteobacteria bacterium | reverse complement strand
ATCGTGCCAACGTTGCAATGCGGCTTCGTGCGTTCAAACTTCTGCTTGGCCATGGCTCGGCTCCTGTGGGACCTTTCTCAACTAAGCTCAGACTGCATCGCCCGAGACGTCAGGCGAACTTCGCCTGGATCTCGGCGGCGACCGCCTGGGGCACCTGTTCGTAGTGATCGAATTGCATGGTGAAGGTGGCGCGCCCCTGCGACATGGAGCGCAGATTGCTTACATAGCCGAACATGTTGGCGAGCGGCACCATCGCGTTAATGACGTTGGCGTTGCCGCGCATGTCCTGACCTTGGATCTGTCCGCGACGCGAATTGAGGTCGCCGATGACGGAGCCCGTATAGTCCTCAGGCGTCACCACCTCGACTTTCATGATCGGCTCTAGCAGGACGGGAGAACCCTTTTGCAGGGCCTCGCGCAACGCCGCGCGCGCGCAGATCTCGAAGGCGAGCGCGGACGAGTCGACATCGTGATACGCGCCGTCAACCAGCGCCACCTTGAGATCGACAACCGGGAAACCCGCCAGCACGCCGGAGCCGAGCACCGATTCGAGGCCCTTCTCGACCCCGGGAATGTATTCCTTCGGCACCGTTCCGCCGACGACTTCATTTTCGAATTCGAAGCCTCCGGCCGGCGGCAATGGCTCGGCGAGGATCTTGATGCGGGCGAACTGGCCGGCCCCGCCGGTCTGTTTCTTGTGCGTGTAATCGACCGTGACAGGCTTGGTGATCTTCTCGCGATAGGCCACCTGCGGCGCGCCGATATTGGCGTCCACTTTGTAGGTGCGCTTGAGAATGTCGACCTTGATGTCGAGATGAAGCTCGCCCATGCCCTTGAGGATCGTTTGGCCCGATTCCTGATCGGTGGTGACGCGGAACGAAGGATCCTCTGCCACCAGCTTGGCGAGCGCGACGCCGAGCTTCTCCTGATCCGCCTTCGACTTCGGTTCGATCGCGATCTCGATCACGGGATCGGGGAATTCCATCTTCTCCAGGATCACCGGCTTCTGCGGATCGCAGAGCGTGTCGCCGGTGCGCACCTCCTTGAGGCCGGCGAGCGCGACGATATCGCCGGCATAGGCCTCCTTGATGTCCTCGCGATTGTTGGCGTGCATCAGCAGCATCCGGCCGATGCGCTCCTTGCGGTCCTTGCTGGAATTGATCACGCCGGTTCCGCTTTCGAGACGGCCCGAATAGATGCGGCAGAACGTGATGGTGCCGACGAAGGGATCGTCCATGATCTTGAAGGCGAGCAGCGCCAGCGGCTCGGTATCCAAAGGCTTGCGCACGACTTCATTGCCCTTGCTGTCGATGCCCTTGATCGGCGGCACATCGAGCGGCGACGGCAGGTAGTCGACCACCGCGTCGAGCAGCGGCTGCACGCCTTTGTTCTTGAAGGCGGAGCCGGCGAGCACTGGAAAGAAGGCGCCGGTGATCACCGCCTTGCGGATGAGGCGCTTGAGAGTGGCTTCGTCGGGCTCTTTGCCCTCGAGGTAGGCGGCCATAGCGTTGTCATCGAGCTCGACCGCGGCCTCGATCATCCGCTCGCGATATTCCTTGGCCTGTTCGAGCATATCGGCGGGAATTTCGACATCGTGATACTTGGCGCCCAGCGTCTCGTCGTCCCAAACGACTCCAACCATGCGCACCAAGTCGACCACACCCTTGAACTGGTTCTCGCTTCCGATCGGGAGCTGAATCGCCACCGGCTTGGCGCCCAAGCGATCGACAATGTCCTTAAGGCACTGGAAGAAATCCGCGCCTACTTTGTCCATCTTGTTGCAAAAGACGATGCGCGGGACCTTGTACTTGTCGCCCTGTCGCCACACAGTCTCGGTTTGCGGCTCGACGCCCTGATTGCTGTCGAGCACGCATACCGCACCGTCCAGCACGCGCAGGCTGCGTTCCACCTCGATGGTGAAATCGACGTGACCGGGCGTATCGATGATGTTGAGCCGCTTGTTTTTCCAGAAGGCCGTGGTTGCAGCCGACGTGATGGTGATGCCGCGCTCCTGCTCCTGCTCCATCCAATCCATGGTCGCGGCGCCTTCGTGCACCTCGCCCATCTTGTGGCTCTTGCCGGTGTAGTAGAGGATCCGCTCGGTCGTCGTCGTCTTCCCGGCATCGATGTGGGCCATGATGCCGAAATTGCGGTAGTCCTCGATGGGATGGCTGCGGGGCATGAGCGGCGAATTCCCTAGTCTCTTGCTGGCCGTCACCAGCGGTAATGCGAAAACGCGCGGTTGGCCTCCGCCATGCGGTGCGTGTCCTCGCGTTTCTTGACGGCGTTTCCCCGGCTGTTTGATGCGTCGAGCAACTCGGCCGAGAGCCGCTCGGTCATCGTCTTCTCGTTGCGCTCGCGGGCGGCCGAGATGATCCAGCGGATGCCGAGCGCCTGCCGCCGCGTCGTGCGAACCTCGACCGGGACTTGATAGGTCGCTCCACCGACGCGCCGCGAGCGGACTTCGATCGAGGGCATGACGTTTTCGAGCGCCTGCTCGAAGACGCCGATCGGATTCTGCTTGGTCTTGCCTTCGATGATGTCGAGCGCGCCGTAGACGATTCTTTCGGCGACCGACTTCTTGCCGGCGCGCATGATCACGTTCATCAGTTTCGAAACCACCAGGTTCCCGAATTTCGGGTCCGGGTTGATCTCTCGCTTCTCGGCACTGTGACGGCGGGACATCGCTTTCTCTGTCTTTCGTCATGGCCGGGCTTATCCCGGCCACCCACGTCTTGCATCTCGGGATCCCGGGTTTCGCTTTGCTGGCCCGGGGATCTGAGCAAAGAGGCCGAAATTACTTCGGCCTCTTTGCCCCGTATTTGGAGCGTCGCTGCTTGCGATTCTTGACGCCTTGGGTGTCAAGCACACCACGCAGGATGTGGTAGCGCACGCCGGGCAGGTCCTTCACCCGGCCGCCGCGGATCATCACCACCGAGTGCTCCTGCAGATTGTGGCCCTCGCCCGGGATATAGCCAATTACCTCGAATCCATTGGTGAGCCGCACCTTCGCGACTTTGCGCAAGGCCGAATTCGGCTTCTTGGGCGTCGTGGTGTAAACGCGCGTACACACCCCGCGCTTTTGCGGGCTCTGCTGCAGCGCCGGCACTTTCCTCTTCGCATGCTGCGTCACGCGCGGCTTGCGGATCAGCTGATTGATGGTCGGCATCGTCTCGCCTGCTAGCCTTCGCTGTCCCATCCGGGGGGACGGGACGAGGAAGGGTTCATCCCAACGCGCAAAACGGAAGAGCGCCTTCCGCTCCCGGTGCGTTCGGCGCTCACCCGTTTCACAGAGGACCGCCCCGCGCGAGCGCGAAACGGTCATGCACTTTCTCGTCTGACAGTCGTCAGAGGCAGCGTCTGAGCTTCATTCATCGAGGCTGGTGACACCCGCCCGCCGCCGAAAGAGACCTCAATCTCAATGGTTTAGCGGACCGGCGCGCCGTTCCGAGCAAGCGAAGCTCACCGCCTGCCGAAAAGTGGGGGGTATGTATCGGCGGGAGGGGGCGAAGTCAAGGCGCAAAGGGGCGGAAATATCGACGTTTTCAATGGTTTTGACGCGAATGGGCGGCTGCCAAAACAGGCGTCAGGCGGCGGCTTTCTCGAGCCGCGCCACCTCTCGCCGCACCAGGTTGCCATAGACGCCCTTGCCTCGCACCAACACCTGCGGCGGGCCGTCCTCGCAGACCCGGCCCGCCTGCAACACGACGATCCGGTCGAAGTTGCGCAAGCTCGACAGCCGATGCGCGATTGCGATCACCGTCCTGCCGCCCATCAACCGATCCAATGCCTCCCGCACAGCCTCCTCCGATTCGCTGTCGAGGGCGGAGGTTGCTTCGTCGAGCAGGAGTATTGGTGCATCCTTGAGGAACGCGCGGGCAACGCCGATGCGCTGGCGCTGCCCCGGTGAGAGCTTCACGCCTCTGTCACCGACAATCGTTGCGGCGCCCTCCGGCAATTTGTCGATGAAATCGCAATTGGCCGCAGCAATTGCTTCCCGCACGTCCGCGTCAGAGGCCTCCGGCCGACCATAGCGGATGTTCTCCATGATCGAGCGGTGGAACAACGAGATGTCCTGGGGAACCACGGCGATGGCGGAGCGCAAGCTCTCCTGTCTCACGCGCGCAATGTCTTGGCCGTCGATGAGAATGCGCCCGCCTTGGAGGTCGTAGAAACGTTGCAACAAGACGAAGAGGGTCGACTTGCCGCAACCCGACGGCCCGACCAGGCCCGCGCGCTGCCCGGGTTCGATGCGCAGGCTGAAGTCGCTAAACACTCTGCGCCGGTCGGGGTAACAGAAATCAATGTTCTCGAACTCGACTGTCGCACCCGAGCGCACCAGCGACGTCGCCCTCGGGTGGTCGCGCAGACGATGCGGAACGAGGAGCGTCGCGAGCGCTTCCGAAAGGCGCGCCAGATGTTGGGTGACGTCCACCAGCGCCACGGCGAGATCGCGTGTGGCATGCAGGATTGAAAGGCCGAGCGTACAGACCAACACCACGTCGCCTGCCGTCGCGCCCCCGTTCTGCCAAAGCACGATGGCCCATGCCAACAGAGCGATGATAAGAACAACGGTCACCACGGCGTGGAACAGACGCAGCTTTTCCAGATAGAGCAGACTGCGCCGCCGCGCCGTCATCTCCTGGTCGATGGTGGCGTCAAGCCGTCGGTGTTCGCGGCCGAGCCCGCAAAACGACCAAACCAGGGGCAAGTTGCCGACGACATCCACCATTTCCCCATCGACGGCCGCCGCTCGGTGGGCGAATTCGTGATGCAGCGGCCGGCCCGCGGCGGCAAGGCGGAACATCGCCACGACCAAAATACCGGCCAGCGCCATCAAGACGGCGGCCATCGGCAGGCTCACGGTCACCACGAAGCCGATGGCGATCACCGTCGCCATACAGGGCGGCATCACGTTCCATACCGACATGTTTTGTAAAGTGAAGACGGCGTTGGAGGTCGCGGTGATCCGGCTGGTCAACGTCCCCGGCATGCGGTCGGCAAAGTAGCCCGGCGCGTGGCCGGTAAGATGCTGGAACAAGTCGCGCCGGAGGTCGCCGGTGACCGCAACGAAGGTGTAGCTGGCGATCCAGCTGGCCACGCGCCACAAAAAGTTGTCGGCTGCAATCAGCGCGGCGAGCAACATGAAGCCCAGCCACGCGTCTTTCGCATGGGAGGTAAGCCCTCCTGCAAGCGTGTCGACTAGGACTTTGACGCCGTACTGGGCGCCCACCGAGCAACCGACCGCCGCGACGACGGCTGTCACGATTGCGGCATGCGCGAGCGGCCGCCTCCTTACATAGCGGGCGAGAAACGCAAGGGGTCGATCGGAATACCGACAAGCGTCAGCGTCTTGCATTTGCGGCCGGAAGCTCCCAGTCGGCTACGCACGCGCTACGAGTTCCAGCAACGCAACAACAGGCCTTAGGGTTCCGCGGGAACCCGGCCACTTGATGATGGGAGAGAAGGGAGATCTCGGGAACAGCAGAGCTGCGCCCGCAACCTGATGGGAGAGGAGACGAGTTTAACCAGCAGCCTTGAGTTGTCTCGGACGCGTCTCCGGCAGCAGCAGTCCAACCAGAACAAGACCGCAGGCGCCAATGAATGCAAGGCTGAAGAACGCGACGCTGCTGCCGAAGTGATCCATCGCATAACCGGCGAGGGTGGTGCTCAACGCAGCGCCGATGCCTACCGCGCTACCGACGATGCCGAGACCGAGATTGAATCGTCCCGTCCCACGCGTGATGTCCGCCACCACAAGCGGCAGAATCACACCCAGAACTGCCGCGCACACGCCATCGAGAAGTTGCACGGCAACGACCAAATAGGGATTGCTCACGAATGCAAACAGCACCCCGCGTGCTGCCAAGGCAGCAAAGCAGAAGAACAGTAGCGGTCGGCGGCCCCACGAATCCGCAACTCGCCCAACCCAGGGAGCAAACCCCGCGACGACGAGTTGCGGTACGAGAATGCAGGCGCCGATCAAGGTCGTCGCCCACTCGCTCGCGCGCATGGTCAAAATCCCGCCCATGAGCGGCAGCATCGCCGCGTTCGCAAGCTGAAACAGCAAGATGCAGGCGGCAAATATAAGCAACCGGCGGTCACGCAAGAGCGTGCGCACGCTCACGCTGGCGGACGCAGTCTCGGCGTCGCGTCGATGGTCCACTTCGCCGACGCGGATGCGCCCCAGCGCCAGTATCGCTGGCGCGGCGAGCGCGGCCGTGAGGAAGAATACCGCCTGATTGGAGAGGAGGTATCCACATAGGCCCATTGCCGCGGCGGCAAAGCCATTGCCGATCGATGCGAAGCGGGCATTGCGACCGAGTCGGGCTCCGAGCGCGGCGTGACCGACGAGGCCTAGGCTGATTGCGGCGATGACGGGCCCGAGCACGCAACTCGCTGCCGCATGCAGCACGCGCGATCCCATCACCACCAAAAACGTGGGCCAAATGGCAAGGGCAAGCGCGCTCAAGCAAATCGCCGCCACCGCAAGCATGGCAACCAGCCGCGCGGAACGCACCGCATCGACCAGCGCCCCGCCGGGCATCTGACAAGCGAGCGCCACCAGTCCGCCGGCGGTCAAAACAAGCCCGATGTCGAACTGGGTCCAGGCGTGCGCCGTCAGATAGATCGCAACGAAAGGACCGAATCCGGTTTGGATGTCGGCAAGGAAAAAGGTGAACCAGTCAAGGCCGCGCGCGCTCGCGCGCGACGCCGCATCGCGCGTTGCGGGCGCCGTTTGCTTGAATGCCGCCGAGGGCGCAAAACCTACCTCGACGCGGCGGCCCAGCCGACCGCCGTCAAGTTCTAGTGCTAACGCTGACAGCCCTAATCTCCGGCGCCGTAGGGGAATTACGGCGTCGGTTTTGGCCGGCTGCCCCGTGCAACCGGCCACCCCTCCTCTTAAGCGGCGCCCCACACCGCGCTCACGCCTGACGCGGGACGTCGTGCTTGCGGAGTCGAATGCGCAAAGGCGGCATTTTTGAGAAGCCGCCTGTGAGTTCCGTACAAATTGGTATTATGAGAAGGCCGATTTCGGTCTGGAACTTTCCCGTCCGGGCGCCGTTGGCCGGCCATGGCGGAGCACGCGATTCATCCTCCGATCCATCTCGTCATGCATCCCGACGAGCCGATCCGTTCGCTGGAAGCGGCGGCCAAAGTGATTCGACGCCATGCCCGCGAGCACCTCGATCGCAACGCCGAGACCGTGCTGCGCCAAATCAAGAGTGCCAAGACGCTTGAACAGGCCGACGCCGCCGGTAAGGCGTTTCGCGCCTGGGCCGAGGCCGAAGGCCTACTGCTGGTCCCGCCGGAAGACGGCACGCGCCACTAGTGCAAAGCTAAATTGCTGGCCGGGAGTAAAATATCGCGCTGCGCGCAAGCTCACTTGCGCTCGAGAATCGCGGCGATCGCCTTGACTTGGTTACGCGCATAGACCGGCAGGCCGGCGCTGATCGAGTTGCCGCTGTTGAACGAGCTCTTGCCGGCAAGCACCTGAGCGGGCACCAGATTTCGCAGCACCGGCACGTTCACGAATTCTTTTTTCTTCGCTAGCACGTTGCTTTCCACGGCCAGCACTATGAAGACCGTGACAACGGTCTGCTTCGTGTCGGTCGGATGCGCCTGAAAGACGGCGAGCAATTTACCGAATTGCATCACCTGGTTGACGTAGAAGATATTCTGTTCGAGCGCGCCCGCGGGCGGCGTGTCGAGCCCGGTGAGGCCTGCAAGACCCATCTCGGTGACCTCTGCCGCGGGCCGCAGCGTCAGTTCGCTCTCGAACTCGAGGTAGTCCGGGATTTTTTTGGCGCCCTCGCGGAGCTTATTGGCGACCTGAATACCGACCGGCAATTTGCCTTCGAACCGGTAGCGCGAGTGGATGCAGATCGTGACCGGCCTTGTTTCACACCAGCGCCGCAGCGGGTGCTGGTTATGCACGGCGCGCGGGTCCTTGGCAGAGACTGCCTCGGTCGGGGCAATCAAGTTGTGCTTGATCGCCGGATCGATGCGCTCGACGAATGGCAGCGCCACGAAGCTTGCGAGGTCGATCGTGCCAGGCGGCCGCGCCAGCGCAAAGCGGGCTTCACCTATGTACATGTGGAGCTTTTCCTTGAAGCGCTTGCGCACGCTGTCGACCGTGACTTCGACGGTCGGTTCGAGATAGCTCGGAAAGGGCGTCAAGAATTGCTTCTCGAGCGGTCGCGTCTGCGCCCAATCTTCAAAGCGGATCAGTCCGATATCCGCATCGATCAACTCCTCGCTCGGCCGGTCGATGAACGCGATGGTTCTCGGCTTGAGCCGATCGACCGCAAGCTCGGCGGGCGACGCCGCCTCTTCGATGCGGAACTCTTGCGCCCCGGCATGAGTGCCCTCACCGGCGGCAAATGCCGCCAGCCCCAGGAGCAAGGCGGCACGCTTCCAGTTTCTCATCACGGGGTCTTTCAGTAGGATCGCCGATTGCCCCAGATATATCCGGGATCGATGCGTTGCGGCGTTTGGTACTCGCGCCCGTAGGGATCGCGCGGCGGCTGCGCCTGCAATCGCGGATCACGCCCGTACGGGCCGGATTGGCCGTAGTAGTAGTATTGTCCGGGCTGCCGCCACGGATCGCGCGGCGCCGGAACGTACCGGCCGTTATTGTCGTAGTAGTAATATCCTCCGCGCTGCTCGTAGGGACCGTAACCGTATGGACCAGGCGCCACGCTGTAAAACTCGCGCGAGCCGTAGGTATCCCCCCGCGAGACGAGTTGATGCTGGGTATCGACGATCTGGCCGCTGCGATCGATCCGGAAGCATTCGGTGATTACTCTTCCGCTGCTGACTTGCATCTCGCCCGAATCGAGGTCGATGGATTTGCATGCCAGATGGCGTTTGGCCTCGGGCGACGGCGGCGCCAGCGCGGTTTTCGGCGCCACGTTGGACCATACCGCCTGGATCACCGGCTCGAAGATCGGGACTGCGACGTGGCCGCCAGTGGCACCGCCGCCCAGCGTGCGCCGCTTGCCGGCGGAATTGTCGTAGCCGATCCAGACGCCGACGGTGACATCGTTGGTGAAGCCGATGAACCAGGCATCGTTTTCATTGTCGGAGGTGCCGGTCTTGCCCGCGACATAGGGCGCAAGGCCGGAGATCGACCGCGCCGTTCCCCGCGCCAACACGCCCTGCAGCATGGTCTTGAGTTGATAAAAGGCGGCGCGATCGACCGAGGAGACCATCACCGACGATTTCGGGTCATGGCGATAGATCACCGTGCCGTTGCGTTCGATGGAATCGATGACGTGCGGGGCGGGATGCAGCCCTTCATTGGCGATGGTCGCATAGAAGGCCGCGAGATCGATCGGCCGCACCGGTTGCGCGCCAAGCACGAATGGATAGTACCGCAAACATTCACGATAAATCTGTGCTTCCAAGGCGAGCTTGCAAAGGCGATCGAGGCTCGCTTCCGGGCTGCTCTCGATGCCGCCATCGAGCAGATGGACGGTGGCGAGATTGCGCGAATTCTCGAGCGCCCGGCGTAACGTGAGAATCCCGCCGTAACCGCCGTCGTAGTTCTTCGGCGTCCAGTAATCCTGCTCGCGAGCGCGGCCGCCGCCCAGCGGCGGAAGCGTAATCGGCTCGTCGCTGACCAGCGTGTTGGGTTGCAAGCCGTTGCGCAGCGCCGCGAGGTAGCTCAGCGGCTTGATCGCCGAACCCGGCTGGCGCACGGCCTGCGTCGCGCGATTGAGCTGGCTCAGCGGGTACGAGAAACTGCCGGACATGGCGAGGATGCGGCCGGTCCGGTTCTCCAGGACGACGACCACCCCTTGCACCACCGGCCGCACGCGCAACTCCGCGCGCCCGGCGGTCTTGCCTTTGCCGTCGGCTACGCGCACCAGCACCACATCGTGGAGCGCGAGCTTGCGCTGGGCGGCGGCATTGTCGACCGAGAGCGGCAGGACACGTCCATCGGCCAAGCCGACGCGCCAGGCTCCGCCTTTGCCGCTCGGCTTCTCCAGCACGATGGCCGCGGTCCAGTGCACGTCGTACAGCGGCAGACGTGCGTTCGCCAGCGCCCGCTGCCAGGCCGGCCGTTTATCGGCGACCTTCTTGTCCGTCTCGCGTTGGATGGCTTGACCGAGATTGGCCTCGGCCGAGCGAAACTGAACGCGCCCGGCGCTGCGCTCGTAGCGCGAAAGCCCCTCCTGCAACGCCCCCTCCACAGACCGCTGCAATTGCGGAATGATGGTCGAGCGCACCGTGTAGGAATTTGCCGTGATCGCGTCGATGCCGGCGAGCGACTTCGCTTCGCGGGCAACCTGATCGACGAAATGGTAGCCGATGTCGCGACGCGGACGTGCGTAGGGCGCGAGCGTCGGCAGCGCGGGCAATCCCCGCCCGGTCTGTTCCGCGCCAAGCGCACCATCCTCCTGCATGCGGCTGAGAACGTAGGCCAGCCGTTCTTGCGCACGGGTGGGATGCCGGTCGGGATTGAAATAGTTCGGCCCCTTGGTCAGCCCGGCCAGAAGCGCGCCCTGCTCGAGTGTGAGCTCTTTCGCTGGCTTACCGAAGTAGCCGCGCGCGGCGAGTTCGATGCCCCACGAGCCGCGCCCGAGATAGACCGAATTGAGATAAAGCTCGAGAATCTCCGCCTTGCTCAGCGTGCGCTCGAGGCGCGAGGCCACGATCATCTCGCGAATCTTGCGTTCATAGGTGAGGTCTTCGCCTACCAGGAGGTTCTTGACGATCTGCTGAGTAATCGTGGAGCCGCCTTGCGGGCGCCCGGACGCGGCGAGATTGCCGATGAAGGCGCGAATCAAGCCGCGCTCGTCGACTCCTTTGTGTTGATAGAAGCGTTTGTCCTCGGCCGCCAGAAAGGCCTTTTGCACGTGCTCCGGAATGTCGGCGAGCTGCACCCAGACCCGCCGCTGGTTCTCTTCGAACACCTCCGCAAAGCGTTCGCCTTTGCGGTCGAGCACGATGCTCGCGCCGGGAAGTCTCATACCTTTGAGCTTTGTATGATCGGGCAGGTCGGTCGTCGCCTTGTTGTAGAAATCGATGACATCGCCGAGATCCACGGCCGATACGGCAACATTTTCGTTCTTGCAGAACTGCCGGTAGGCCGTTTGCAGATCGCCGAAATTGATGCCGCGAAACGCCTTGTTCTCGCCGGTGACCGCTTGTGGGTCGTCCATGGCGGTGGCCAGAAGATCTTCGAGGTTGATGTCCTCGATGTCGAATGCCTTGCGCATGTGCGCGCAACCCGCGCGCAGCAGTTGCGCCACAAGCTGCTGATCTTGAGCGCGGTCGAAGCGCGGCTTCACCGCATCCGGCGCGGTCGTTACCTGACTGAGCGCCAGCGCGGTCGCGAAAATTTTGACTAGAATGGATTCCATCTGACCGCACGAAGACCAGTGGCCCAAGGCGAGAATGGCCGCACCCCTAACTCAGCGATACAAAATGGCTTTTTGGCGTGTCTGGTTCCTTCTCCGGGCAAAATTACCTTGCGACCTTTTGCGTGGAGACGCCGCCTCGCCCGAGACGCATTAGGCACATTCGTTGCCCGGCTCCGCCGGGAGGAACATCTCATTGGAAAATATCGGTAAATTGGCGAGCCGCCGTTTGCGGCGCGAGTGAGCTTGCCCATCACACGACAAGTACAAACGCCGGGCGCGAGCGCCGATGTCCGCCGGCGGCTGCAGACGACTGCGCGAATCAAGTGGGGCCGCCCGCGGGCGGCCCCACTGCGCAATTCAAGTTGATTGACGGCGCTATTCCGCCGCCGGCAATTGCGCCGGTTGCGGAGCCTCCGCGGCAGCCGCCTGCGCGGCCGCCTCCTTCTCCCGCTCTTCCAGGATGAGCGCGTCGCGCTTGACCGCGACCTCGCGCAGCCCGTTCATCATGGCGCCGGTGCCCGCCGGGATCAGGCGGCCGACAATGACGTTCTCCTTTAGGCCTTCGAGCGTGTCGATCTTCCCGTTGACCGCCGCCTCGGTGAGCACCCGCGTGGTTTCCTGGAAGGACGCCGCCGAGATGAACGACCGCGTTTGCAGCGAAGCCTTGGTGATGCCGAGCAGCACGGGGTGGCCGGCGGCCGGTTTCTTGCCCTCTTCCTTCGCCCGCGCATTGATCTCGTCGAGCTCGATCTTGTCGATCTGCTCGCCTTGGATCAGGTCGGTTTCACCCGCGTCGTCGATCTCGACCTTCTGCAGCATCTGGCGAACAATGACCTCGATGTGCTTGTCGTTGATCGCGACGCCCTGCAACCGGTACACATCCTGGATTTCGTTGACCAGGTAGGCGGCGAGCTCCTCGACGCCCTTGATCGCCAGAATGTCGTGCGGCGCCGGGTTGCCCTCGACGATGGCGTCGCCCTTCTCGATGACGTCGCCGTCCTGCAGGTGGACGTGCTTGCCCTTGGGGATGAGATATTCCTTCGGCTCTTCCCCCTGATCGGCCGGCTCGATGATGACGCGGCGCTTGTTCTTGTAGTCGCGTCCGAAGCGGATGGTGCCGGAGATCTCGGCGATGATCGCCGCCTCCTTCGGCCGGCGCGCCTCGAACAACTCCGCCACGCGCGGCAAGCCGCCGGTGATGTCACGAGTCTTGGCGCTCTCGGTCGGGATGCGCGCGATGACGTCGCCCGCCTTCACGTGCGTTCCCGGATCGACCGAGATGATGGCGTCGACGGCGAGCTGATAGCGCGCCTCGCCTCCGCGCGCCAGCTTCATGGGCTTGTTCTGCTTGTCCTTGATCACGATGGCGGGATGCAGATCCACCCCGCGGCTGGCGCGCCAGTCGGTAACCACGCGTTTGGCGATGCCGGTCGATTCATCGAGCGTCTCCGACATCGACTGACCCTCGACCAGGTCTTCAAAGCCGATCGTGCCCTCGACCTCGGTGAGGATCGGCCGCGTGTACGGATCCCACTCCGCGATTCGCTGGCCGCGCTTGATCTTGTCGCCATCCTCGACCAGCAAGCGTGCGCCGTACTGGATGCGGTGCACCGCGCGCTCGGTCCCGTCGGGGTCGAGCACCGCGACGACCATGTTGCGGGCCATCGCCACCGTCTGGCCGTCGGAGTTCTTCACGACGTTCTTGTTCTTGATCTTGATCGTGCCGTCGAAGTTCGACTCGATCACCGACTGCTCGGAGATCTGGGCAGCGCCGCCGATATGGAACGTGCGCATGGTGAGCTGCGTGCCAGGCTCGCCGATCGATTGCGCGGCGATGACGCCGACCGCCTCACCCATGTTGACCGGGGTGCCGCGGGCAAGATCGCGCCCGTAGCATTTGGCGCAGACCCCGCCGCTGGTCTCGCAGGTCAGCACCGAACGGATGCGCAACTCCTGCACGCCGGCTGCCACGATGGCTTCTACCTCCGGCTCTCCCAGCAGTGTGCCGCTCTTGACGATGACCTCGTGCGAGGACGGATCGCGCACGTCCTCGGCCGTGGTGCGGCCGAGAATGCGGCTCGCCAGCGATGCCACGACCGTGCCGGCATCGATGATGGCGCGCACCTTGATTCCCGACGAGGTGCCGCAGTCCTCCGACGTGATGATGCAGTCCTGCGCCACGTCCACGAGACGCCGGGTGAGGTATCCCGAGTTCGCGGTCTTGAGTGCGGTATCCGCGAGCCCCTTGCGCGCACCGTGCGTCGAGTTGAAGTACTCGAGCACCGAGAGCCCTTCCTTGAAGTTGCTGATGATCGGGCTCTCGATGATCTCGCCCGACGGCTTGGCCATGAGGCCACGCATGCCGGCGAGCTGGCGCATCTGCTGCGGCGAACCGCGCGCGCCGGAATGCGCCATCATGTAGATCGAGTTGACCTCGGCCGCGCGTCCGCCGCCGTCGATCCGCTCGACCGACGAAATCTGCCGCATCATCTCGTCGGCGATCTGATCGGTCGCCTTCGACCAGGCATCGACCACCTTGTTGTACTTCTCGCCCTGGGTGATCAGGCCGTCGTTGTATTGCTGCTCGAATTCCTTCGCCAGCGTGCGCGTCTGCTCGATGATCTTCCACTTGGTGCTCGGAACGACCATGTCGTCCTTGCCGAAGGAGATGCCGGCCTTGAACGCGTGATGGAAACCGAGCGCCATGATCCGATCGCAGAAGATCACCGTCTCCTTCTGCCCGCAGTGGCGGTAGACCTGATCGATCATG
>CBFGVM010000059.1:0-14220 GCA_965652015.1 uncultured Alphaproteobacteria bacterium | reverse complement strand
ATCATCTATGCGATGGGAGCCGCCGCGTTCTACATCTACGTACAGCATATTCACGACGTGACGTGGCTCGAATGGCTGACTGTGCCACTGACGTTTTTGTTCACGAATATTTTCGAATGGGCCGTCCATAAATTCATCATGCATCGGCCGGTCAACATCAAGGGGCTGCGGTCGATCTACGAGCGCCACACGCTCAATCATCATCAGTTTTTTACCGACCAAGAAATGCGCTTTCGCGACCACAAGGACTGGCGGGTGACCGTTTTCCCGCCTTACGCGCTGGTGGTCTTCATTCTGATGTCGCTGCCATTGGCCATCATTCTCGGCAACGTCTTTACGCCGAACGTGGGTTGGCTTTTCATGTGCGTAACGACCGGCATGTATCTCATCTACGAATTCATGCATTTCTGCTGCCACGTGGAGGAAAATTGGTTCGTGCGGAATTGTCCGTTTGTCAATTCGCTGCGGCGGCATCATACCGCCCACCACAACGGGCGGTTGATGATGGAGGTCAATATGAATCTCACATTTCCCATTGCCGACTGGCTTTTCGGGACCTCGGATCTGAATCGCGGATTGTTGGGCCATCTGTTCAATGGCTATGATACGCGGCACCTCAAGCAAACGTTGCGCGCCGCGCCGAAGCGCCCCGATGAGGCGGCGGCCATGCCGGTCGGAAACCACTAATCGCTCAGAGCTAAGAAGTTCTCACATCTGCGGTGCGGGCTGCTGACATGCCAAGCGATGTCAAAGCGATCGTATCAGCCATAGCTCTCATTGTCGCGGCAGGATTGGCTTACTGGAATCAATCCCTCCTGCGTCCAGAGTTCTCCACGTTCGTTATGGTCACCGCCGTATTCATGGTGATCGCGATGTGGATTTTTCCGGAAGCAGGGGTCAAGAAGGGTGATATCAAAAGGCCTTCGAATCCGACAGGGTAGGCGAGCGCCCAGGCGACCACTGGCCGAGCTCGGTACCCAAAGGAACCTGGCAGACCGAGGCCATCGCGATAGCACGCGACGATCTGACCGCGGATGGCTAACTACGAGCGTCTGTCGAGCAGGAACTCCAACACTGCGTTAGTATAAGACTCCGCCTGCTCGACGTTGGAAATGTGGGCGGCGTCGAGTACGGCGTAGCGGGCACCGGGGATATGGTTCTTGATGTACTCGTTTGCCTCGGGCGGCGTCGCCGGATCATGCTTGCCGGCGATGACCAGCGTCGGCGCTTTGATCTTGGGCAAGAGCTCGCGATGATCCATGTCGCGCACAGCAGCGCCGCACCCGAGATAGCCTTCGAGCGGAGTTGCGGCGAACATCTTCTGCATCCAGGCGACTTTGTCCGACGAACGTTCGCGGAATCCCTTGGTGAACCAGCGCTCCATGTTCGCCGGCGCGAATGCCGCGACGCCCTTCTCGCGCACGAGCTTGAGCCGATCGTTCCAAGGGGCTTTGTCCGGAAAATAGCTGGAAGTATTGGTGAGCACGAGCCGCTCGGTGCGCTCGGGCGCGTTGGCGCCGAGCCATTGTCCGACCATCCCGCCCATGGAAAGGCCGCACCAGTTGATCCGCTCGAGACCGAGCGCATCGAGCACCGCGAGCACGTCGCGGCCCAGGCGTTCCATCGTGTAGGGCCCTTTCGGGACGCCCGATCGGCCGTGGCCGCGCCGGTCGTAGCGTACAAGTCGAAAATGCTGGGTGAATGGCGCAACCTGGGGATCCCACATATGCAGCGTGGTGCCGAGCGAATTCGACAGCATGAGCACGGGCGCGCGTTCGGGGCCCTCCACTTCGACGTAGATCGCGCACCCGTCCGCGTTGACGATGGGCATGATGCCTCCCCCGGCGTTGTTCGCAGCGGCACACCTTTATCGGCCGGCAGGCGGCGCGCCAACCCCAAAGCCGCGCCGTGATGAGTAAACCGCATTCCCCTTCAACTGCCGAGGCTCTATATCGGATCGTCGCGAACCACGGAGAAGGCCGATGGCGATGACCATGAGCGGGCAAGTCCAGCTCCCCGCGAGCCGCGAGGTGGTGTGGGCCAAGCTCAACGATCCCGAGGTGCTCAAGAGCTGCATCCCGGGCAGCGAGCAGTTCGAGAAAGTTTCCGAAAACGAATTCCAGGCCGTCGCCACGGTTAAGGTCGGCCCGGTCAAGGCGCGCTGGAAGGGCAAGGTTCGTCTCTCGGATATCGATCCGCCGAACGGCTATCGCATTTCCGGAGAAGGGGACGGGGGCGTGGCCGGCTTTGCCAAAGGCGGCGCCAAGGTGTCGCTGAGCGACAAGGATGGCGGAACGCTGCTCACCTATGACGTGGACGCGCAGATCGGCGGCAAGCTCGCCCAGCTCGGCCAGCGTCTCATCAACAGCGCCGCGAAGAAGACCGCCGACGATTTCTTCGTCAAGTTCGCCGCAGCGGTGACGCAGCCGGGATAATGAACGTACCTATCCCGGACGCGGCGCAGCGCGCGACGAAGTCGAGCCGTAAGCGCGTCCACCCGCGTCTTCCGACGCGCTATGGCGCCGCTGATCGGGGACCGCGAGAGCCTGTAGCGATCCCGGGGTCTGCAGCACATCACTTGGTGCTGCGCTGCGCCCGGGGCACACCCTTGACCGGCGGTGCGCTGCAGGTTCAGAGTTGACTTGTTACAATTCGCGTCCGGAGGCAAAATCGACACGATTTTGATCCGCCGCCGGTCTCCCCGGTGCCGAACACGACTTCGAGGAGGAAAGCCATGGCCGCCGTCGCACTGACGGTGAACGGCAAAGCCGTCACCGGTGACGTCGATCCGCGCACCCTTCTGGTGCAATTCCTGCGCGAGAACCTGCGGCTGACCGGCACGCATGTCGGCTGCGATACGTCGCAGTGCGGCGCCTGCGTGGTGCATGTGGATGGCAAGGCGGTCAAGGCTTGCACGGTCTTCGTTTGGCAAGTCGAAGGCGCCAACGTCACCACGATTGAGGGGCTCGCCGACCCGAACGGGCCGCTCCACCCGATGCAGGAGGCTTTCCGCGAACATCACGGGCTGCAATGCGGCTATTGCACCCCAGGCATGATCATGACCGCGGTCGATATGGTGAACCGCAAGGGTCATGAGCTCGACGATCCCACCATTCGCCATGAGCTTGAAGGCAACCTCTGCCGCTGCACCGGCTACCACAACATCGTCAAGGCCATCGCGGCCGGAGCCAAAGCCATGAAAGGGCACGTGCCACAGCAAGCCTAGCGGAGCAGGCGTGAGGAGGAGATCGCCATGAGCGCAACCGGCATCGGCGCGGCGGTCCGGCGCAAAGAGGATCAACGCTTCATCACCGGCAAGGGCCACTACACCGACGACGTCAACCGTCCCGGCCAATGCCACGCCTATTTCCTTCGCTCGCCCCACGCCCACGCCAAAATCAAGAGCATCGAGACCAAGGCTGCCGCGGCAATGCCGGGCGTGCTCGCGGTGTTCAACGGCGCCGAGCTTGCCACCGACAAGATCGGCAACCTCATCTGCGGCTGGATGATCACGTCCAAGGATGGTTCGCCGATGAAGATGGCGCCGCATCCGGCGATCGCCTACGGCAAGGCAAACTATGTCGGCGATCCCGTTGCCGTCGTCGTTGCCGAGACGCTTGCGCAGGCCAAAGATGCGGCAGAGAAAGTCAAAGTCGATTACGAGGTCTTGCCGCCCGTCTCCGATCCGGCCAGAGCGCAAAGTGACGGCGCGCCGCAAATCCACGAAGTCGCCACGCGCAACACCATCTACCAATGGCACCTCGGCGACGCGAAAGCGGTCGAGGCCGCGTTCAAGAGCGCAAAACACGTCACCAGGCTCGATCTCGTCAACAATCGTCTGGTGCCCAACGCGATCGAGCCGCGCGCGGCGATCGGTGAATACGATGCTGGCTCCGACAGTCTGACGCTGTGGAACACGACGCAGAATCCGCACGTGGCGCGTCTGGTGATGTCGGCCTTCGTCGGGCTTGCGCCCGAGCACAAGCTTCGCGTGATCGCGCCCGACGTGGGCGGCGGGTTCGGCTCCAAGATTTTCATCTATCCGGAAGAGGTCGTCTGCCTGTGGGCGGCGCGCAAGATCGGGCGGCCGGTGAAGTGGGTGGCGGAGCGCTCCGAGGCGTTTCTGACCGACGCGCATGGCCGCGACCATGTCACGCACGCGGAGATGGCGTTCGACGCCGAGGGTAAGATCAGCGCTCTCCGGGTGAAGACCATCGCCAATCTCGGCGCCTACATGTCGACATTCTCCTCCTCGGTGCCGACCTATCTCTATGGCACGCTGCTCTCGGGCCAGTATGAAATCCCGGCGATCTATTGCGAGGTGGATGCGGTCTACACCAACACGGTGCCGGTCGACGCCTATCGGGGCGCCGGCCGACCGGAAGCGACTTTCGTGGTGGAACGGCTGATCGAGGTCGGTGCGCGCGAGATGGCCATCGATCCGGCCGATCTGCGCAGGAAGAACTTCATCAAGAAGTTCCCGCACCAGACGCCGGTGATCATGACCTACGATGCCGGCGACTATCACGCCTCCCTGAAGAAAGCGCTGGAGATCGCCGACTACGACGGCTTCGGCAGGCGCAAGCGTGAATCCGCCCGTCACGACAAGCTGCGCGGCATCGGGTTATCGACCTATATCGAGGCCTGCGGGATTGCGCCGAGCCAGGCGGTCGGCTCGCTCGGCTGTGGGGTCGGGCTGTGGGAATCGGCGGAGGTGCGCGTCAACCCCACCGGCACGATTGAAATCCTCACCGGCTGTCACCAGCACGGCCAGGGGCACGAGACGACTTTCGCGCAGGTCGTCTGCGAGCGGCTCGGCATCCCGCTCGAGAACGTCAGCGTCGTGCATGGCGACACCGACAAGGTGCAATTCGGGATGGGCACCTATGGCTCGCGCTCGGGCGCGGTCGGCATCTCCGCGATCGTAAAGGCGCTCGACAAGATCGAGGCCAAGGCGAAGAAGGTCGCGGCGCACATGCTGGAGGCGGCCGAAGGCGACATCGTGTTCGAGGACGGCAAGTTCACGGTCGCCGGCACCGACAAATCGGCGGCCTGGGGCGAGGTCGCGCTCAACGCCTATATCGCGCACAAATTTAGCGGGCAGGATCTGGAGCCGGGGCTGAAGGAAGGTGCGTTCTACGATCCCACCAACTTCACATTTCCCGCCGGCTGCCACATCTGCGAGGTCGAGATCGATCCGCAGACTGGCGAAAGCGAGATCGTGGCCTGGACCGCGGTCGACGACTTCGGCACGGTGGTCAATCCGATGATCGTCGAGGGCCAGGTGCACGGCGGCATCGCGCAAGGTGTCGGACAGGCGCTGCTCGAGGGCGCGGTCTATGACAAGGACGGCCAGCTCGTCACCGGCTCGCTCATGGATTACTGCATGCCGCGGGCGTACGATCTGCCGTCGTTCAAGGTCGACATGACGAGAACGCCGTCGCCCTCGAATCCCCTCGGCATCAAAGGCTGCGGTGAGGCGGGCGCAATCGCCGCGCCGGTGGCGGTTATCAACGCCATCACCGACGCCATCGGCACCGAGGATTTGGCCATGCCCGCAACACCGCAGGCGGTGTGGCAGGCGCTGCAGAAAGCCAACGACAGACGCGAAGCGGCATAGGAGCAGTCACGATGTATGCATTCACCCAACACCGGCCGACGACGGTGCGCCAGGCCGCGAACCTCTTGGCCAAGCAAGAAGAGGCCAAGCTGCTCGCCGGCGGCCATACGTTGATTCCGACGATGAAGCTGCGCCTCGCCGGCCCGAAGCATCTCGTCGACCTGTCGAAGGTCGAGGGCTTGAGCGGCATCGAGATGAAAGGGCGCTCGCTCGTCATCGGCGCGATGACGACCCACGTCGAGGTGCAGACCTCGCCCGTCATCAGGGAAAACATTCCGGCGTTGGCGGAGGTCGCCGGCAAGATCGGCGATCCGGCGGTCCGTCATCGCGGCACGATCGGCGGCTCGCTCGCCAATAATGATCCCAACGCCGATTATCCGGCGGCCGCGCTTGGGCTCGGCGCCACCATCATCACCAACAAGCGCCGCATTCCTGCCGACGAGTTCTTCAAAGGCCTGTTCGAAACCGCGCTCGAGCCGGACGAGATCATCACCAAGCTGCAGTTTCCGAAGGTGAACAAGGCCGCGTACGTGAAATTTCCCAACCCGGCATCGCGTTATGCGCTGGTCGGCGTGTTCGTGTCGAAGCGCAGTTCGGAGATCCGCGTGGCAGTCACGGGCGCGGGGAGCAACGGCGTGTTTCGCGTGACCGCGTTCGAGGAGGCGCTCAAGAAACGCTTCGGTCCGAAATCGCTCGAAGGGATGACCGTGCCGGCAGATGGCATGGCAAGCGATATCCACGGCAGCGCCGAATACCGGGCGCACCTGGTCGGCGTGCTGGCGCGCCGGGCGGTCGCAGCAGCAGCGTGATCAGAAATCAGGAATCCGCCCCCGCGAAAGCGGGACCCATATGCCCGAGGTGGTGGTCATGGGTCCACGCTTTTGCGGGGACGACTGTCTATAACTGCTCGAGCCCTGAACGCGCCCCACGTCTGCGTTCTTGGCAGGACAAGCCCTGCGGCAACGGGCTATAAGCTCGGCGTCATGCCACCGACGCCGCGTTCGCTGCCCGACTCAATCGACGCCACCCTCGATCTGCTCGCGCGTGCCGATTATCTCGCCGACCGCTCGCTCGCGACCGTGCTGTTTCTCGCGCTGAAGATGGGCCGGCCCTTGTTCCTCGAAGGCGAGGCCGGCGTCGGCAAGACCGAGGTCGCCAAGGTGCTGTCCTCGACGCTCGGGCGCCGCCTCATCCGGCTGCAATGCTACGAGGGCCTCGACGTCTCCGCCGCGGTCTACGAATGGAACTATGCCGCGCAGATGATCGCAATTCGCGTCGCCGAGGCCGAAGGCGCCCACGATCGCGAGCGGCTCGAGCATGACGTGTTCTCCGAGCGCTTCCTGATCAAACGGCCGCTGCTGCAGGCGCTCGAGCCGGATCCGGCGGGAGCGCCGGTGTTGCTGATCGACGAGCTCGACCGCGCCGACGAAGCCTTCGAGGCCTTTCTTTTGGAGGTGCTCGCCGACTTCCAGGTCACCATTCCGGAGCTCGGCACCGTCAAAGCGGTACAGCCGCCGATCGTGGTGATCACGTCGAACCGCACCCGCGAAATTCACGACGCACTCAAGCGCCGCTGCCTCTACCACTGGCTCGGCTATCCCATGGCCGAGCGCGAGCTCAGGATTGTGCGCGCCAAGGTGCCGGGGATCGGCAAAACCTTGTCCGAGCAGGTCGTGCATTTCGTGCAGGCGCTGCGCAAGGAGGACCTGTTCAAGGCGCCGGGAGTAGCCGAGACGCTCGACTGGGCAGCCGCCCTCGCCGAGCTTGACGCGGCGGCGCTCGATCCCTCGACCGTCTCCGACACGCTCGGCGTGTTGCTCAAGTATCAGGACGACATCGCGCGGATCGAAGGCGGCAAAGTCAAGGAGCTGATCGACGAGGTGCGCGCTGAGCTGCGGGCGGCGGAGTGATTATTGAGGTGAAGTGCAATGGCGCGTGCGGCGAACTCGGTCTTTACTCTCCCCCTTGTGGGGAGGGTCGGCGCCTTAAGCGCGTTTACGCGCGTCCATAGCCCGTCGAAGACGGGCGTGAACGCCCTTAAGGACGCGCTATGGCGCCGGGGTGGGGGGCGTGCAGTAACGGACGACTCTTGCCTCACAAGAACGACCCCCAGCCCCTCCCCACAAGGGAGAGGGGAGCAGACCGAGTGCGTGGCACCCTTATGCGTCAAATCGAACGGAACACGCTCGAATGGCTGACGGCCGTCTCGCCGAAAACATCGTCCATTTCGCCCGCGCGTTGCGTGCGGCCGGCATTCCGGTCGGGCCCGGAGCGGTCATGGATGCGCTCGCCGCGGTCGAGGCCGCGGGTGTCGGGACGCGCGACGATTTTTATTGGACGCTGCACGCGGTTTTAGTGAAGCGCCACGAGCATTCACTCATCTTCGATCAGGCGTTCCGCATCTTCTTTCGCCGGCGCGGCATGCTCGACAAGCTGCTTGCAGCCATGCTGCCGCAGGCGCCGCCGCGCGACGAGGAGAAGGCGCCGCCCGGCGCCCAACGCATCCAGGAGGCGCTGCTGTCGAGTTTGGCCGAAGCCGAGCGCAAGCCGCCGCAGCTCGAGGTGGACGCGCGTCTCACGGTCTCCGACCGCGAGGTGCTGCAGAAGAAGGACTTCGCACAGATGACGGCGGCGGAGATCGCCGCCGCCAAGGATGCGATCAAACGCCTGGTGCTGTCGATCGACGAGGTGAAGACGCGGCGCCTTGCACCGCATCGTCACGGTCATCTCGTCGACATTCGCCGCACGCTGCGGGCAAGCCTGAAAGCCGGCGGCGCGGTCATCGATCTCAAGTATCTCGGCCCGCGCACGAAATCTCCGCCGATCGTGGCGCTGCTCGATATTTCCGGCTCCATGAGCCAGTACACGCGGCTGTTCCTGCATTTCCTCCACGCGGTGACGGATGCGCGCAAACGCGTCCACACGTTCCTGTTCGGAACCCGGCTCACCAATGTGACGCGCGCGCTCAAGGCCAAGGATCCCGACGAGGCGCTGGCTGCGGTCGGGGCGAACGTCGCCGACTGGTCGGGCGGCACGCGGATTGCGACCTCGCTGCGCGCGTTCAACAAGCTGTGGGCGCGGCGCGTGCTCACCGAGGGTGCGATCGTGCTGCTCATCACGGATGGGCTCGAGCGCGATCCGGATGACCGCTTGGCCTTCGAGATCGACCGGCTGCACCGCTCCTGCCGCAGGCTGATCTGGCTCAATCCGCTGCTGCGTTTCTCCGGGTTCGAAGCCAAAGCCAAAGGCATTCGCACGATGGTGCCGCACGTCGACGAGCTACGTCCGATTCACAATCTGGAGTCGATTGCGGACCTGGTGCGCGCACTCTCGGCGACGGACAGCCGAACTGGCGATCCAAAGGCGTGGTTGGATAAGGTCGCATGAGGGTCATTGCCGGGCGTGCGGGGACGATCCATCTAATACGGGACGAAGCCGGAGGAGGGGCGCGGATCCGCGTGGCGAATAGCGAACAGTATCCCTTCCGGTTACCCGCTGTTCGCTACTCGCCCTGAAATGGAGGTGCATATGCTGGTGCGCGATGAAGACATCCTGCGAGCAGCCGAGGAGTGGCGGGCGAAGGGACGCGGAGTTGCGCTCGCAACCGTGGTGGAGACCTGGGGCTCGGCGCCGCGACCGGTGGGCTCGAACCTGGTGATCGACGACGAAGGCAATTTTCTCGGCAGCGTCTCGGGCGGCTGCGTGGAGGGCGCGGTGGTCACCGAGGCCCTCGACGTCATCGAGAGCGGCAAGCCGAAGACGCTCGAATTCGGCGTGGCCGACGAGACCGCCTGGAAGGTCGGTCTCTCCTGCGGCGGCACCATCCGCGTCTATGTGGAGAAAGTGGAGTAGGGGACGCACCGAGATTGGGGCGAGGAACATCGTGAGGCTGGAGATTCTCAGAGCGCTGAACGCCGAGCGCGCGGCGCGCCGCGCCGCGGTGGTCGTCACCGATGTGACGAGCGGCGAGCAGCGCCTGGTCAAGGCGGCGGAACTGGCGCGCGATCCGCTCAAGGAAGTGATCGAAAAGCAGATCCGGCGCGGCAAGAGCGGGGTGGTGGAGACGCCCGCGGGCAAGCTGTTCCTCACCGTGCACGTTCCGCCCTCGCAGCTTGTCATCACCGGTGCCGTGCACATCAGCCAGACGCTTGCGCCGATGGCGCACCTTCTTGGCTATGACGTGACCATCGTCGATCCGCGCACCGCTTTTGCTTCCATCGAACGCTTCCCCGACGTCAAGGTGATCGCGGAATGGCCGGACGTCGCCTTGCCGCCGCTGGGCATCGATCGTTATACCGCCTTCGTGGCGCTCACCCACGATCCCAAGATCGACGACCCCGCGCTCACCTATGCGCTTGCGCGCGGGTGCTTCTACATCGGCGCGCTGGGCTCGAAGAAGACGCATGCGCGCCGCATCGAACGGCTCAAAGCGCAAGGCCTATCCGACGGCGCGCTCGCGCGCATCCACGCGCCGATCGGCCTCGAGATCGGTGCGGTATCGCCCGCCGAGATCGCGGTTGCGATCATGGGCGAGATCACCGCGGAGCTGCGCCAGTCTGCGGAGCAGATGTCATGAAGTTCGGCGCGGTGCCGGTCGACGAGGCTGAGGGCTGTGTCGCGGTGCACTCGATCCGCCAAAGCGGCCTGGTCCTGAAGAAGGGCACCTTGATCGGCAAGCCCGAGATCGCTGCGCTCAAGGCTGCGGGCATCGGCGAAATCGTGGTCGCGCGGATCGAGCCCGGCGACGTCTCCGAGGACGCGGCTGCGGCAGAGATCGCGGCGGCGGTCGCGGGCGAGGGGGTGCACGTCGAGCGCGCCTTCACCGGCCGCGCCAACCTCTTCGCCGAGACCGCCGGCGTGCTGGTGGTGGACAAGGATGCTGTCGACCGTCTCAACCAGGTGGACGAGTCGATCACGTTCGCCACGCTGCCGGCCTACAAGCCGGTCGTGGCCGGCGAGATGATCGCCACGGTCAAAATCATTCCATTCGCTGTCGCAGAGAAAGCGCGCGATGGCGCGCTCGCAGTCGCCGCGCGGCCACTGGTGCGGATCGCGCCTTACCGCATTCGCAAGATCGGCGTCGTCTCCACGATGCTGCCGGGCCTCGCCAGCAAGGTCATCGAAAAGACCTTGAAAGTGACGGAGGAGCGTTTGGCGGCGACGGGGGCGACCATCGTTGCCGAGCGCCGCGTGCCGCACGAGCAGCGCGCGCTCGCGCGCGCCATGGAAGAGGTGCTCGGCGAGGGCGCCGAGCTCGTCATCGTATTCGGCGCATCCGCCATCGCCGACCGGCGCGACGTGATTCCCGCCGCGGTCGAGGCGATCGGCGGGCGCATCGAGCATTTCGGCATGCCGGTTGATCCCGGCAATCTCCTGCTCGTCGCCGCCGCGCGCGGCCGTCCGGTGGTCGGCGCGCCGGGCTGCGCGCGCTCGCCGAAGGAAAATGGTTTTGACTGGGTGCTCATGCGGTTGCTCGCCGGGCTCGAAGTGCAGCGCACGGCGATCACCGGCATGGGCGTCGGCGGGCTGTTGATGGAGATCGTCACGCGGCCGCAGCCGCGCGCGGAGCCGCCGGCGGCGGCGGGGCGGCGCATCGCCGCGGTCGTGCTCGCTGCCGGGCGTTCCACCCGAATGGGCGGACCGAACAAGCTGCTCGCCGAGATCGCGGGCCGGCCGCTCCTGCGCATCGTCGTGGAGGAAGCGCTGGCTTCTCGCGCGAAACCCGTCATTGTCGTGGTGGGGCACGAGCGCGCCGAGATCGAGAAGGCGCTCGCCGGCCTGTCGGTGCAGCTTGTTCACAATCCGGACTTCGCGCAGGGGCTGGGCAGCTCGCTCAAGGCTGGAATCGCCGCCGTGCCGGAGGAGGCCGATGGTGCGATCGTCTGCCTCGGCGATATGCCGCAGGTCGATGCCCGCCTCATCGACCGGCTCATCGCTGCGTTCGATCCCGACCGCGGCGCGCTGATCGTGATGCCGACGGTCGAGGGCAGGCGCGGCAATCCGGTGCTGTGGTCGCGGCGCTTCTTTCCCGACCTGATGGCGATCGAGGGCGATGTGGGCGCGCGCCACTTCATCGGCCGCTACAGCGAGGCGGTGGTCGAAGTGCCGCTCGAAGACAAAGCCGCGCTGGTTGACGTGGACACGCCGGAGGCGCTGGTCGGCGTCAAGGCCGCGATCGAGGCCGCATTCTCGAAATGAATTCCCCCGGGCCAAGCCGGGGGTCAGTCATGCGGCCGAAGTGGTCGCTGGTTAGCGGCCGGGACGACACCACAAGATAGTGCAGATCGGTACCGGGCTGTTGCGCTCGCATCGGCGCAGCGCGAAGAGCTTGGCGTCGATAATGTCGTAGGCGCGCGCCGTTCCGCTGGAGCCGAGCCCCGTCGCGTAGCAAACCCACGCCGAGGCCTCGGACGAGGCCAGCGTCAGCAATGAAGCGGCAACGGCAAACGCGGCGAGAGTCCGTCCCATCTGGTCCCCCCTCAGGCTCAAGGCCCGGTGCTCCGGGCAACCGTTCCTGCCCGTTTCATTTGGTCGAAATGAGGGCGGCCACGTTTTCCGTCGGCTCACTTGGTTAATCGCGCGGGGCGCGCGCATTGACTGCTGCTGCGGCTTTCGCTGCGCGGCTCGTCTGGCAAATCAGCGCACAGTCGGCAGCGGCCTTTCCGCCGCAGGCGGGGTGTTGTGTCCCAACTTTTGCCGCTCGTTCCGCGCTCGCCTCGGGGGCTTGCGCCGGTAGCCCTGCGCCGATATATTTATGACTGACCAGTCAGTCATTTTTTAGAGTAGGCGGGCATGGTCGCAAACCCGAGAAGGAAGCGGACCGCCGCACGTCGCGGCAAAGGCGCGGCGGCGCAGGATGCGCGTGGGGCCCGGCGCGAGAAACGGCGCGCCGCCATCCTCGATGCCGCGCTCGAAGAATTCGCAGCGCGCGGCTTTGCAGCGACGCGGCTCGACGACGTCGTGCGCCGCGCGCGCATCGCCAAGGGCACGATCTACCTCTATTTCCGCGACAAGGAGAGCCTGTTCCAGGAACTCGTGCGCACGATGCTCAGCCCGCTCGTGGGCACGATCGAGGCCGCGCCCCTGCGCGAGGTGCCGATCCGCGCCGTGGCCGAGATGATCGTCGACGTGTTCATCAGGGAAATCTACGGCACGCGGCGCAAGGACGTGATCCGCCTGATCATCTCCGAGGGCCCGCGCTTTCCCAAGCTCGCCGAGATCTACTATCGGGAGGTCATCGCGCGCGTGCTTCCGGTCATTCGCGCGCGGCTGACGCTTGCGGTGGAGCGGGGCGAGCTCTCCAGCGAAGCGCTCGCCCGCTTTCCGCAATTGCTGGTCGCGCCCGCGCTCGTCGCCATCATCTGGAACGGCCTGTTCGGGCGCCTGGCGCCGCTCGACATACGCGCACTCATGCGCGCCCACCTCGAGTTGCTGTTCGGGGAAAGGAGCGCGACATGAGGGGGTTGCGCTTCGCGCTCGCATTGCTCGGGTGCCTCGCGCTCTGCGGCTGCGACAACGGCAAAGAGCCGACCTTCCAGGGCTGGGTCGAGGCCGAACTGATCTTCGTCGGCCCCGACGATAGCGGGCGCATCGAGACGCTCACGGTGCGCGAGGGCGATCAGGTCGAACGCGGCACACTGCTTTTCACGGTCGATCCCGATCTGCAGCTCGCGGACGTCGCCATGCAGGAGGCCGCGGTGAAGAACGCGCAACTCGCCTACGACCGCGCGCACCAACTCGCCAAGACCCAGGTCGGGACGCAAAAAGCCCTCGACGAGGCCGAGGCTGCGCTGCGCACGGCGCAGGCGAGGCTCAACTCGGCGCAGACGAGACTCACGCGCCGCAAAGTGTTCAGCCCGGTCACCGGCTCCGTCCAGCAGATCTACTATCGCGGCGGGGAGTTGGTTCCGGCTGGAAAGCCGATCCTCGCGTTGTTGCCTCCCGGCAACCTCAAAGTGCGGTTCTTCGTGAACGAGGCGACGCTGCCCAAGCTCAAATTCGGCGACGCCGTCACCGTCACTTGCGACGGCTGTGACCGCGACATCGTCGCCAAGATCAGTTTCATCTCGCGCGCGTCCGAATACACGCCGCCGGTGATCTACAGCATGGACGAGCGTTCGAAGCTCGTGTTCCTGATCGAAGCGCGACCAGAAGACCGCCCCGAACGGCTGCGCGTAGGCCAGCCGGTGAGCGTCGCGCTGGGACGGACCGAATGACCACGACGCCGGACATCGCCATCGATGTCGAAGGGCTGACGAAATCCTTCGACGGCCGCAAGGCCGTGCGCAATCTCTCGATGCGCGTCAAGCGCGGGCAGATCTACGGCTTCCTCGGCCCCAACGGCTCGGGCAAGACGACGACCATCCGCATGCTGTGCGGCCTGCTCACCCCCGACGAGGGCCGCGGCACCTGCCTCGGCTACGACATCCGCAGGGAGGCAGACGAGATCAAACGCCACGTCGGCTACATGACGCAGCGCTTTAGTCTTTATCAGGATCTCTCGGTGCGCGAGAACCTCGAGTTCGTCGCGCGGCTCTATGGGGTCACTGATCCGACCGAAGCGGCGCGCGCCATGATCGAGCGGCTCGGGCTTGAGGACC
>CBFGVM010000058.1:0-14314 GCA_965652015.1 uncultured Alphaproteobacteria bacterium | reverse complement strand
TGGTCCTCGAACGCGCTGGGGTCGAAGTCGCCGGTTTTGGTATCCAGGATGTGCTCGGCGAGCTTGAGCATTTCGTTCGGCACTTTCACGTCGTCGATGTCGCTGAAAAACTCCTCCGGCTTGCGCACCTCGTAGCCGTAGCGCAGCGTCGTACCCATCATACCTTTGCCGTGCGGCTCCAAGGCGATGACGCGCTCGCGCTTTGCAAGCACGATGCGGCCGAGCGCGACCATGCCCTTGCCGCGCATCGCGTCGCGAATGACGGCGAACGCTTCCTGCCCCACGCTGTCGGTGGGCGCGATGTAATACGCGCTGTCATAGAAGCGCTTATCGATTTGCGCCGCCGGGACGAAGCTATCGATGTCGATCGTGTGCCTGCTCTCCACTTGGATGGCTTCGAGTTCCTCGTCCTCGATCTCGACGTAGACTCCCTTGTCGATTTCGTAACCTCGGCCCTTGTCCTCGGCCTCGACCGGCTCACGCGTCTCTTCGTCGACCAGCTGCTGGCGCAGACGGTTGCCGGTCTTCTTGTTGATTTGCCGAAACGAGATGCGTTCGGACGAGGAGGCGGCGGGACTGAGAGCGATGGGACAAGAAACGAGCGAGAGCTTGAGATAGCCCTTCCAATATGCACGGGGCGCCACGGACCATACTCCCGGGTAAAAAATGACTGCGGTTCCTAGCAACTTTCCCGTCACGGTTGGAGTCCTGCTTTTGTTCTTGCATCCACGATGTAGCGGTCACGCGACGCGCTTGCGCCAGCAATTGACGCGCAAAGTATTTGCGTTTGTGCGATCGACGGATGCGGTTAAAAAATCGTAGCCGCGCCGGCCGCCAAGAACGCCGGCGTGCGGCCGCCAAGATCTCGAGCCGCTGAGTTTTCCGCAAACGGGGCCGAGCCATACGTGCGTTCACGCGCGTATTCGACGCGCTACGTCGAATTGCACGGGCCGCGATTTTGCTCCGTATCCTCGTCAAGTGCAGCACGCGACGGGAACCCCGCTTAAAGATGCTTTGGTTCCAGGGAACTTGGAAATTTTTTGATGAAACACCTGTTCCGGCGATGCGTTGGGGTTCAGGTGAAAATGAAGGAGGATATCATGAGGAACCTGTTATTGACCGCGGCAACCGGTGCGTTGCTCCTTGCGGCGGTTCCGGCCTCCGCCCAGGTTTACATGGGCGCAGACCCGTACGGGGCCGGCGTTCAGGTCGGTCCGTTCGGCTTTGGTGTCGGACCGCGGTATGACTACGGTTACCGTGGCAATGAATACTACGCCTATGGCGCCGACTGTCCGCTGGTGAGAGAGCGGGTCCATACCCCGGATGGCCGCGTGATCGTCAGGACGCACCGCTCCTGCCGGTAACACCGGTCAAATCTTAGAAAAGTAAAAGCGCGAGTGGCCTCGGAGATCTCTCCGAGGCCACTTCGTTACATGAGCAGTGCGGTCCATATGACGGGAGAATAGCGCGCGCCCAGGGCGGCGCGTTATGCAGACGATCTGCCGCTGACGTAGGGAACGACGTTCAGACTGGCGGCCCAAAGGCAATCCGACCATCCCTTGCGCTTGCCGACTTCAGCGCGCAGCCAAGCCTTGTACTGGTCAAGGCATTCGCGCGAGCAGAAGCTCTTGAACGCTCGATGGTGCCGCACGAGCCCGAACTTGCCATGGCAGTAAGCGCAGTGGTTCTTCATGGCTCCCTCCCCGAATGGCATCCGGCCCATTGAGGATTGTGCATCGATAATGCGCTGCAATAGCGGTCTATTGCAATGCACCATTAGTATTACAGCTTTATATTGAGAATTGGTTGCGAGCGTGCGCGCGCGATCCGCAGCTTGCATCGTTGGAAAGGTTCGAACCGTGCCGGCAGCCGTGGATCAGCACATTCAATACGCGACCGCTGCGGATGGCGTGCGCATCGCCTATGCCGTGATCGGCAAGGGCACGCCCGTTGTGCGCGCGTCGCATTGGCTGACCCATCTGGAGTACGAGCTCGACAGCCCCGTCTGGCGGCACCTCCTCCTCGGGATGGCCAGTCGACACAAGCTTGTGCGCTACGACGGGCGCGGCACCGGCTTATCGCAACGAGACGCGGTCGAAATCTCAATGGATCGCTGGGTCAGCGACCTCGAATGCGTGGTCGATTGCCTTTCGCTCGAGCGCTTCATACTGTTGGGTATCTCTCAGGGTGGGGCCATCTCGATAGAATACGCCGCGCGCCACCCCGAACGGGTATCGCATTTGATCATCCACGGAGCTTATGCGCGCGGTTTCCTCCATCGCGATAATTCCGATAAGCAGCGGCAGTTCGTCGAACTCAATCGAGCCCTGATCCGCGAGGGCTGGGGCAGCGAGCACGACGCCTACCGGCAGTGGTTTACCTCGCAGTTCATCCCGGGAGGAACGGCGGAGCAGGCGCGCTGGTTCAACGACCTCGAGCGAGTCTCGGCGACGCCCGAGATGATGGAGAAATTCGTGGTCGAGCTTTCCACCATCAACGTCGCCGATCTCTTGCCGAAGGTGAAAGCCCCGACCTTGATCACCCATTGCAAAGGCGACGTGCGCGTACCGTTCGCGCTGGGGCAGGAAATCGCCGCCGGAATTCCCGGCGCCAAATTCGTTCCTTTAGATAGCCCCAATCACCTGTTTCTCGCGGATGAACCCGCCACGCGGATTTTCTTCGACGCGGTTACGTCGTTTCTCGGCGACCCGCCCTTCAAAGGAGTGCTACCGGGGACGGCAACTTTCAAGGAGCGGGCGCAACGGCGCATTGTGGCGCTCGAGCGAAGCTGGCTGATCAAGTCAGTCGCGATCCTGGCCGCGCTCGCAGGCGCCATGATTTCGCTTGTGCAGCTTTTCCGCTTGCTGCGTCAGTGAGGATTCCCGAAGCTTGGCGTTGCTTCACTGCGCCTTGATGCCGGCCTCGCCGATGACCTTTCCCCATTTCGCGATTTCGGTGCGGAACGTGGCCGCGCACTCCTCGGGCGTGCTGGCCACCGGCTCGTAACCGAGCGCCGCCAAGCGTCCCTTCATGTCCGGCAATGCGACGGCGCGCGCGATTTCGCGCTGGAGCAGCGCGATGATCTCCTTGGGCGTTCCGGCCGGCACCACGACGGCGAACCACGATTCGCCCTCGACCTCGGGATAGCCGGCTTCCGCCATGGTGGGGACGTCGGGCAAGGGCGGCGAGCGTGTCTTGCTCGAGACCGCAAGCGCGCGCAGCTTGCCGTCCTTCACCAGCGGCACCGCCGGCGCCACCGAGCCGAAGGACATCGGCGTGTGTCCGGCGACCGCCGAGCCGATTGCCGGGCCGCCGCCGTTGAACGGGACGTGTATGAGGTCGAGACCGATGGAGAGGCGGAACAATTCGCCCACGAGATGCGGCGGCGTGCCGACGCCCGGCGAGGCAAAGCTGTACTTGCCGGGATTGGCCTTGATGAGCGCGACGAGATCCTTGACCGTCTGCGCCGGCAGCGCAGGATTGACCGTGAGCACCGCAGGTGCCGTCACCGCGAGCGTGATCGGGGCAAAATCCTTGGCCGGATCGAAGGGCACGTGCGGGTAGAGCGCGGAATTGACGACGATGTTGGCGCCGGTGACGAGAATGGTGTAACCGTCCGCCGTCGTTTGCGCCGCGCGGCCGATCCCGATATTGCCGCCCGCGCCGGCGATGTTCTCGACATAGAACTGCGCGCCCAGTTGCTCCGAAAGCTTTTGCGCCATGAGGCGGGCGAACACGTCGGTCGGACCGGCGGGCGCGTACGGAACGATCACGCGCACCGCTCGCGCGGGATAGGCCTGTGCGCTGGCGGTGCGCGGAGCGAACACGGCGGCAGCGGCGGCGAGATGCAGAAATCGGCGGCGGGGAATGGTCATCGGAGTCTCTTCTACGTTGCGCCGCCATCGCGGCGCTCACCATCACTTTACTCCATTCGACGGCTTGGTTCCTGATGAATCTGTCAAGTGGTGTGCGATACCACGCTTCGTCGATTCCCCCGGCCCACCTTTCCGCGAGCCGCGTCGGCATCTCCCCGTCAAATCGTGTCCATTGATCCCGCGGGTCGGCGCACGAGGACATCTCACGCGTCGGAGCAGCCTTGGTTGAGCGGTGTTACCCCGCGACTGCAGCGCCCAAACACGACAGCACATTCGGCCGGAGACGGTCCCACTCACGGCCACCGGCGGCTTCCGCATGCAACGATCGGCGGCTTTCCAAAGCCCGGTAATGGGCGGCGGCTTCCGCGGGCCTCGAAGTCGGCGCCCGATTTCGCCCGGCGCCCCTAGGAATGATGCTAACCCGTTGGAATTGCTGGTTGCAGTTCTTCGGCCCCCACGCCGCGCCTTTGAACCGAAAGGAGTATTCGCGCGACTAAGGTTAAAGATGGGAGGCTGGACATGAGTGAGCGTAAGATTACCCAATTATTCGGATTGATCCTGGGCGCCCTATTCACGTGCACCCTGGTCCTGCACGCCTTCGCTTTCTAACCGCCGGCGCGAGCCCCTGGGCTGGGCGGGCAGCCGCATTTGACGGTCGCGGCCTTTCGCAACCGCGCGTAAGCCGCACCTCCCGCGTCCCGCGCGTTCTGGCCGCTTCTCCGCAACACCAATTTTTCTGACACGACTGCTCCGGCCGCGTAAGCTCAACGCACGAAGGGAGCGCGCGGGCCATGCGGCGCACAATCGGAGCGGCCTGCCTTGCCGTGTGCACCACGGTCGCGATGCCCGCTGCGGCATGGGATTACCCCGGGCACCGCATCGTCGGGGCGATCGCCGACCTCGTCTTGCTCCAGCATTATCCCACGGCGCAGCAACGCGTGAGCGAACTGCTGGAAAAGCGCGACGGCAGTACGATCGAGAGGCGCACCCTCAGTCAGGTCTCGGTTTTCCCCGACTGTGCGAAGAGAGGCAACGTGCCGTTTTGCGGCCGGCCGCCTTCCGATGAAGAGAAAGCCTACGCGGATCGCAACCGGCACCATGACAAATTTCATTTCACGGACGTGCCGCTGCAGCAGCCGACGTACCGGCCCGGCAGCGCCGGCACTGAGGACGTCGACGTCGTACAAATGATCGCATACGCGGTCGACCAACTGCGCGGGAAACAACCGCCTGCGAAACCCGACGTCAACCTCACGGACTCCGAAGCGGTCTGGCTCCTTGCTCACCTCGTCGGTGATATCCACCAGCCGCTGCATGTGGGGGCGAAGTACTTCGACAAGACCTGCCAAACCAGCGTCGACCCGAACATCGCCGGAACGCCGCCGACGTTCGGCATTGGTGACACCGTCGCAATGACCATGGGCGGCAATCTGATCTTGCTGGCGGCGGGGCCGCCGGCGGTCCCGCCGACCGCGAACCTGCATCTTTACTGGGACAGCGTCGCCGTTCTTCGCGCGATGCAAGCCGCCGGCAGCGCCCACTCGGAGCAGGACTTTGCCAAGCTGCTCGCGACCGCGCCCCCGCCCGGTTGGGAAACCGGCGGAGCGGTGGAAACCTGGGCGGCGCAGTGGGCGGACGAGATCATGCCGCTCGCCGTCGAGGCGCACGAGCGCCTGACCATCCGCAAGGGCGCAAAGCCTTCGCCCTTCACGTTTACCGGTGGCTGCACGTGGGAGACCACGCTCGATCCCGCCTACGAGGATTGGGCGAGAGCGCAGGCGCGGGCCCAACTCGCCAAGGCCGGCTTTCGCCTTGCCGCACTGTTCAAGGCGATCTTCCAGCCATAGCGGTTGCAAGCCGCGCCACGAAGCGCGGGAGAAATCCGCGCCGCCCGAGGCGCGGCTGTATCGGTCAACTGTGCAGCGCAGCAAATTCGCGCAAGGCACGGCGTGCCTGTTCAGCCCGCGTTCAGGATCGGGGTTGGAACATTCCGAGCAACGGCCACGTTGGTTGTCGGCCCTTCGACTTCACATGGAGATCACGCGATGAGAAAAATTCTGATCGCCGTCGCTGCCGCCGCGACTGTCGCCGTCGCGACAGTGGCCACGCCGAGCACGGCAGAGGCCCGCCGTGGCTGGTGGGGCCCGGCTATCGGCGCCTTCGCCGTCGGCGCCATTGTCGGCAGCGCGTTCGCAAGGCCCTATTACGGCGGGTATTACGGCGGATATTATCCCTCGTACTCGTACTATCCCGCGTACAGCTACAGCTATCCGTCCTACGGCTATAGCTACGGTTACGCGCCGGCCTATTACGGCTACGCCTATGCGCCCCGCCCTTATTACGGCTGGCGGTACGGATACGGCTATCGCGGGTGGTGAGCGGCTAAGCCCTGTTCGCTGAATCCAGAGCCTGACGCCGGCGTTCTTCAGGGGCGCCGGCCTTTTTTTAGCTTGAAACGGTTCTTGAGCTGTCCCCAGACCCGACCAAATTCCGACAAATTAACCGGCATGAGCCGCAGCGACTGAACTGCGGGGGATCGCTCAGTCGGGGCTATTCCAAATTCTGGACACTTTGGGACTGCGCTCGGCGATTGCCGGCGCTCAATGCTCGGCAAGCGCCGATGCTCAAGGGGAGATGCTGATGAAGAAGACACTTGCTGCCTTCGCTGCGGCTGCGGCCATCGCAACTGCAACCGCCGCCATGCCGACGACTGCCGATGCTGGCTGCCGGGGATGCGGGGTCGCCGCCGGCGCTGTCGGAGGGTTCATTGCAGGCGCCATCGTCGGTAACGCGATTGCGAATGCGCAGCCGGCACCGGCCTATGTGGCACCCGCGCCGGTCTATGCGGCGCCGCGCACCTGCCTCGTCGAAGAGCAGGTGTGGTCGAATCGCTATCAGGCATGGGTCACGCGACCAGTGCGCGTCGCCTGCTGAGGACGACGGCGCAGCCTTACCCGACTTGATGTGATGGCCGGCTCGCACGAGCCGGCCACTTCGTTTGCGGCCAAGCCCGTTTCAGTTCTTCGCTGCTCTTTTCTGCATGTCGTCGAGCACGGCCGCGGTCGGCCAGCAGTCGACCTTGATCCGATTCGCTTTCTGATAGGCGCCGACTGCCGCACGCGTGAGCATGCCGGCCTTGCCGTCGATCTTGTCCTTGTAGAGGCCGAGCTTGCTGAGGGTGCGCTGCATCGCCTCGACCTGTGCGGTTCGCAGCTGCGTGTTCTTGCTCCACGGCGTCTCAAACGGCCGCGGATCGCCGATGCGGTCGCTCAAATGACCCACGAACAGCACGTAGAGATCCGAGAAATTGTATTCCTTGATAACGTAGTAGTTCTTGAGCGTCAGAAACGCCGGCCCGTAGATGCCTTCGGGCAGGAGCAATGATGCGGGTTCTTTGAGTTCTGCCGCGCCCGGCTTGCGGCCATGGGCGAGCACAAATCCTTGGGCAAGCCATTCGCCGAGCGGACGCGTGACCTCGGGCACGCCGATGGTGCAGTCCACGCCCTGCGGTGCGCGCACCTCATAGGCCCAACGCATGCCGCGCTGCCAGCCTTTGCCGACGAGTTGCTGCGCGGCAGAGGCGAGCGCATCCGGCACCGACTTCCAGATGTCCTTCTTGCCGTCGCCGTCGAAATCGACGGCATGGTTATAAAACTCGGACGGTAGGAACTGAGTGAGGCCCATGGCGCCGCCCCAGGAGCTGCGCATATCGGCGAGCTTGATGTGGCCCTCCTCCAGCATCTTGAGTGCATAGAGAAGCTCCTGCCGAAACATATCCTTGCGCCGCCCGTAGTAGCCTTGGGTGGCGAGCACCGTAACGGCGTTCTTCGGCAGCTTGTAGCCGCCGAAGGCGGTCTCGCGCCCCCAGATCGCAAGCAGAACGTTGCCCGGCACGCCGAACTGCTGCTCGATGGCGGCGAGCGTGCGGGCGTGCTCGGCCGCGAGTTTTTTCGCCTGCTCGGCAAGGCGCGCGATGTTCGCCTCTTTGATGTAGTCGGCCGGCGTCTGCACGAATTCGGCCTGCCCACGCGGCGGCACGCCCTCCCGACCCGGAAGGTCGAGGTCGGGCAGCGTCAGATCGGGCTCGAGCCCCTGCGTTGCCGCATCGAAGGTCCTACGTGAGACGCCGAGCGCTTGCGCCTGCGGCCAGAGATCCTCGAGCCATTTTTGAAACGCAGGATCAGCTGCGTGCGCAGGCGTCGCGGCAGCCGCCGCAAGCCAGGCCCCCACCAGGATAGCTGCGTATTTGCCAATTCGACCCATTTTACCCGCTTTCTCTTTCAACGTGCCGTAACAAGCTGTCATCCGTTTCCGCCGATCCGCTGCAACGATTCGTAGCGGCTGAGCGTTAATAAGAGCGCGGAAAAACGCCCAAGATATGGAGCTTGCCGATGCTTCAGGTGCCGCTGGAGATCGCCTTTCATAATATCGAAAGTTCGGATTGGGCCGAACAGGAAATCCGCGCGCGCGTCGGCGAATTGGAAAGGCTTTACGGCCGGCTGGTATCGTGCCGCGTGCGGATCGACCAGCGGGCCAAGGACCGCACCGGCACTATTCCGCCGGTGGTCCACATCGAGCTCGGCATTCCCGGCGGCAGCGACCTCGTTGTCAGCCACGAGCCCGAGCACCTGTTGCGGAAATACCGGCATCCGGACTTGCACAAAGCCATTAACGAGGCGTTCCGCATTGCGGAACGCCAGCTGCTCGACCTCAAAGAGCAGCGCGACGGCCGTACCAAGGTCGGGAATCACGACACCGAAAACCAGTCGCTTGGCCAAGTCGCCGAAATCACGCCTGAGCAGGATTTCGGGTTCCTGCTGACGAAAGAAGGCGGCCTGCTCTACTTCCACCGCAACTCGCTGCTGTCCGGAGACTTCGACGATCTCAAAATTGGAGAACACGTCCATTACAACGAGGACGTGGGCGACACCGGCCCGATCGCGACCAAGGTACGCGTGAAGAGCAAGAACTCGGAGTAGTGCGCTAGACGGCGCCCTACGCGTGTGCGGCGTGAGTTCTGCAATTTTCTTCGCACCCCGCCTAGCGTATCGCCACGATGAACAGGCGGGGAAACCGCAGCAGCACGCGACCGTCGTGCCGCGGCGGATAGGCCTGCGCAACCCGCGCGGTGTAGTCGGCGAGAAAGTCGCGGCGCATGGCATCGTCGAGCGGCGCGAGAAACGGCCGCAAGCCCGAGCCGCGGAACCATTCGACGATCGCGTCCGCACCCGCCATCACGTGATTGTAAGCCGTGTGCCAGATGTCGAGCTGCGCACAAAGCGGACCGAGCAAATCGTAATAGGCTGCCGGTGCCGGCAGATCGTCGCGCGCGGCCGCCGCCAGGGCGAGCGGCGCGGCCCACGGCCCGCCTGCCGCCACCTCGCGCATCAGCGCAAGCGCCGGCTCTTCGGTGTTGTCGGGCATCTGCACCGCCAAGACGGCGCCCTCGGTCAGCGCAGAAAGCAGGCGCCGCAATACCGCCGGATGATCCGGCACCCATTGAAATACCGCGTTCGCGAACAACAAATCGGTGCGCTCGGGAGGACTCCAATCGGCGAGGTCCGCCTGAGCAAACTCGCAATTGGGAAGCCGCGTGCGCGCCTGGCGAAGCATGTCGGGCGAGGAGTCCAAGCCGATGACTTGCGCCTGCGGATAGCGTTCGACCAGAAGCTCGGTGGAGTTGCCGGGTCCACAGCCTAGGTCGAAGACGCAGCGCGCAGACTTGAGCGGCACTTGCGCCAGAAGGTCGCGCGGCGGACGGGTGCGCTCGTCCTCGAACTTGAGGTATTGGCGCGCGCTCCAGTCTTCGGTCATCAGCGCGAGAACTTCTTGTACTTGATGCGTTGGGGAATGATGGAATCGGTTCCGAGCCGCCGCATCTTGTCGCGCTCATACTCCTGGAAGTTGCCCTCGAACCACTCGACGCGGCTGTCGCCTTCGAACGCCAGAATATGCGTGGCGATGCGGTCGAGAAACCAGCGATCGTGGCTGATGATCACTGCGCAGCCGGCGAAATCCTCGAGCGCCTCCTCGAGCGCGCGCAGCGTATCGACGTCGAGATCGTTCGTGGGTTCGTCGAGCAGCAGCACGTTAGCCCCCGACCTGAGCATCTTGGCGAGATGCACGCGGTTGCGCTCGCCGCCCGAGAGCGAACCGACCTTCTTCTGCTGGTCGGCGCCTCTGAAATTGAAGTTGGAGCAGTAGGCGCGCGAGTTCACCTCGCGTTTGCCGAGCAGAATAATGTCCTGTCCGCCGGAGATCTCTTCCCAGACGTTCTTGTCGCCCTCAAGTGCATCGCGGGACTGATCGACATAGCCGAGATGCACCGACTCGCCGATCGTGATGGTGCCTTTGTCGGGTTTTTCTTGGTCCACGATCATGCGGAACAGGGTCGTTTTGCCGGCGCCGTTCGGCCCGATCACGCCGACGATGCCACCCGGCGGTAGACGAAAGGTCAGGTCGTCGATGAGGAGGTTGTTGCCGTAGCCTTTCCTGAGGCCCTGGAAGTCGATCACGTTCTGGCCCAGCCGCTCCGCCACCGGGATGATGATCTGCGCGCTCTGCGCGGTCTTTTCCGCCGCCTGCTTCACCAAGTCCTCGTAGCGCTGGTAGCGCGCCTTGGACTTCGCCTGGCGCGCGCGCGGGGAGGCTGCGATCCACTCGCGCTCGCGGGCAAGCGTGCGCTGGCGCGCCGCTTCCTCGCGGCCCTCCTGCTCGAGCCGCTTCTGCTTCTGCTCGAGCCAGGCCGAATAGTTGCCCTCGTAGGGAATGCCGCGGCCGCGGTCGAGCTCCAGGATCCAGCCGGTGACGTTGTCGAGGAAATAGCGGTCATGCGTGACGATCAGGATGGCTCCCGGGTAATTGCGCAGGTGACCCTCGAGCCAGTTGACGGATTCCGCATCGAGATGATTTGTCGGCTCGTCGAGCAGCAGCAGGTCCGGCTGCTCGAGGAGCAGCCGGCAGAGCGCGACTCGGCGCCGCTCGCCGCCGGATAGCTTGCTCACGTCGGCATCATCGGGCGGGCAGCGCAGCGCCTCCATCGCCTGGTCGATCTTCGAATCGAGATCCCACAGGCCCTTGGCCTCGATCTCGTCCTGCAACTTCGTCATCTCGTCCGCGGTCTCGTCCGAGTAGTTCGCGGCGAGCTCATTGTAACGGTCCAGGATCGCCTTCTGCGAAGCGACACCGTCCATCACGTTCTCGCGCGCAGTCTTGCGCGCATCGAGGTGCGGCTCTTGCTCGAGGTAGCCCACGCGCGCCCCCTCCGCCGCCCAGGCCTCGCCGGCGAAGTCCGCGTCGATGCCGGCCATGATGCGCAAGAGCGTGGACTTGCCGGAGCCGTTGACGCCCAGCACGCCGATCTTGGCATCGGGATAGAAGGATAGGTTGATGTTCTCCAAGACCTTCCGATTGCCCGGATAGATCTTGGACAGGCCTTCCATGTGATAGATGAACTGACGGGCCATCAGTACGCCCCGCTCGCGTTGTTGGGCGCCCATCGGCACCGGATGTCGGAAAAGTGGCGCTGATGTAGCGAGCCGCGCGGCCGAGAGCAAGGCCGTCGCCAATGCTCGATCACAAACGTGAGAACGACGTGCCGGGGATCACATCCGCCGTGCATCAATCACCGTATGTAAAGGCAGAGACGATCACGCAGGTCTGCAAGCATTGCCAAGATTTAACGAAAGGAGTCGAGCGCTCATTGAACCCGGCCATTCCGCGCAATCACCAATGAGCGGATGCGTGGAGCACCGGTAGAGGCACAAAGCCCGAGCGGATGCCGTCATGATCAGCACAACGACCAGGAAGCTTGCCGCTCGCAAAACCCCGGGGCTCGTCACCGACATTGCCGACCTCTTGCGCAATCTCGCCAACGCCCTTTTCGATTCCTATCGGCCGGAGCTTCACTACATGCGCGGCCCCGGTCCCAAATGGCGGGCCAAGCATGACCTAGCGCGCGCAGCCAAAACGGTCGCGGCGCCGAAGCTGATCTCGGCTCGCGCCGGAGGTGGCCTTGCGGGGGCGGTGCTAATTCGCGCGCGAGTGAGGGTGGCCTACGCGCCTAAGGCTCGACGGTAAAGCTCGGCGAGGAGCCCCCTCCGCCACCATTGCGACCGGGTTGCGAGCCAACTGTGACCTAATTGCATCCATCCTTAACCCTAATTGTAGCTTTTCTGCAACTCTGCCGCACAAATCTGAAATCACAAGCAAATTCCTACTGGTTTTTAACAAATTTGGCGGGACAATCGCACGCGAACGGGGCGCTCTGCGCGACAGGGACAGAGCGAACGGGGAGCCGGCGGATGTCGCCGGAGGGGTCATGGAAAAGAGAACTCAAGGCCATAGGAGCCACGGCAAGGCATCCGGCGGTTTCGCCGATCTCGCCGAGTTCGTGCAGAGTCTAGCCAGGACCCTGTTCGATCCGTACCGGCCCGAACTCTACTATATGCGCGGCCCCGGGCCCAAATGGCACGCCAAGCATGACCGGACGGCCGGCGGCTATCAACCGATGCCGGCGCTGGTGCGCGTGCGCGCGAAGCGCTAACGGCGGGCGCTGCATAAGCCGAAATAACGGACGAAACGGCGCGCTGTCCGCTGCGCGCGGCCCTGATCACACGCTCCAACTAAAAGCTTGCAGCAACCACGGGTAAACACCGGGGCGAGGTCGCCTTCGAGAATTGACGGTTGCGGCCGTGCGCACTGGCTGCAACGCGGTGCGGTTCCGCCTGTGCTATAGGCAGCAATCCCACCCGGTGCGTTTCTCCCTCCCCGCGCGCCAACACACGGACATTCGTCATGGCTCGCTACCGCTGCGCAATTCTCGATGACTACCAGAAGGTCGCCCTCAGCGTGGCTGACTGGTCGAAGGTTTCTGGCGACCTCGACATCAAGGTATTCAATGCTCACCTCGGCGGGGCCGATAAGGTCATCGCTGCGCTGGAAGAATTCGACATCGTCTGCGCCATGCGCGAGCGCACCGCCTTCCCCCGCGGCGTGATCGAGAAATTGCCGCAGCTCAAGCTGCTCATCACCACGGGCCTGCGCAACGCATCGATCGACACCGCCGCAGCCAAGGAGCGCGGCATTGTCGTCTGCGGCACTCCCTCGGTGGGCAGTCCGACCTCGGGCATTGCCATTGGCCTGATGCTCGAATTGACCCGCCGCATCGGTTACGAGAACGCGCGGATGAAGGCCGGCGTGCCCTGGCAGACGACGATCGGCATGGATCTGGAGGGCCTGACGCTCGGCGTCCTCGGCCTGGGAAAGCTCGGCACCCGCACCGCTCGGATCGCTGAGGCGTTCGGGATGAAGGTCATCGCCTGGAGCCAGAACTTGACGCCGGAGAAGTGTAAGGAGATCGGCGTCGGCTACGTAGGCAAGGAGGATCTCTTCCGCCAATCCGACATCATCACCATTCACGTGGTCTTGTCCCAGCGCACGCGCGGCCTCGTCGGCGCGAAGGAACTGGGGCTGATGAAGCCGACAGCCTACATCGTCAATACCTCGCGCGGCCCGATCATCGAGGAGGCCGCACTGCTATCGGTCCTACGGGAGAACAAGATCGCCGGCGCCGGCTTGGACGTATTCGACGTAGAGCCGCTGCCCGTTGATCATCCGTTGCGGAGCATGGACAACGTCGTGCTCACGCCGCATCTCGGCTACGTCTCAATCCAGAACTATCGCGCCTATTTCGCGGGCGTGGTCGAAGATATTCGGGCTTTCCTCGACGGAAAGCCCGTGCGCGTCATCGATTGACGAAAGATCGATCGTCTCAGCGCGCCATCGCCGAGGGAGGCGGAGCGAGCGGAGCGCTCGTCACCGATCCGCTGCTCGGCGGAGCCGAGGGCGCGACCGAGGTCGGCGCGGCAGGCGGCGCCCCAGCCGTAGCAGGCGGCGTCGTTGCGGCCGCGGTCGCCGGCGGCTTGCCCGGCAGCACCACCACCCGCGTGCCGACCTTGACCCGCGTGTAGAGGTCCATGACGTCCTCGTTGGTGAGGCGGATGCAGCCTGAGGACACGAAGGTGCCGATGGTCGAGGGCTGATTGGTGCCGTGGATGCGGTAGATCGTCTTCCCAAGATAGAGCGCGCGCGCGCCGAGCGGGTTGGTCTCACCGCCGGCCATAAAACGCGGCAGATAGGGCTGGCGCACGATCATCTCTTCGGGCGGATTCCAATCGGGCCATTCCGCCATCTTCGTCACCCGTTCCGCGCCGGACCAAGTGAAGCCCTCGCGGCCCACGCCGATGCCGTAGCGCAGCGCCTTGCCCGGACCGAGCACGAGATAGAGGTAGGTGTTCTGCGTATCGACGATGAGCGTGCCGGCCGGCTCCTTCGTGTAGTAGTCGACCAGCGTGCGACGGAACTGCGGCGGCAGTTGCTTTTTCGGGCCGGTCTCGGGCCGCACTTCAGGCGGGAACGCCGCCATGTTTCGCGGATCG
>CBFGVM010000057.1:0-14489 GCA_965652015.1 uncultured Alphaproteobacteria bacterium | reverse complement strand
CGGGCGAAGGCACAGAGCAATCCTCGGTTTGCGAAGGCGCTCGCCAAGCTCGAGCGCTTTTCCCAATGGGCGCAGCAATTGCCGTTCACGTTCTATGCGCGCGTGCTTGGGGCCGCAGGCGGCCGCAAGCGCTTTCTCGCCCGGCTCGGTCACGAGGCCGACGACGCGCTCGACGAATTCCTCAATCTCGCGCTCGACTATGAACGGCGCGAGACGCCGTCGCTGCAGGGCTTCGTCGCTTGGCTGCGCGCGGCCCAAACCGACGTGAAGCGCGACATGGAGATCACGCGCGACGAGGTGCGGGTGATGACCGTGCACGGCGCCAAGGGTCTGGAAGCGCCCGTTGTCGTTCTCGCCGACACCACGACGCCGCCGGCCGGGCCACCGCAGCGCCAGCCGCGTCTCCTGCCGCTCCCGTCCTCGACACCCCCTTCGCCGAACTGCCTCGTCTGGGCCGCTGCGAGAGCAACCGACACCACGCCCGTGAGCGCGGCGCGCGAGCGCGCGCGGCTTGAGGCTGAGGACGAATATCGGCGCCTGTTGTACGTCGCGATGACGCGCGCCATCGACCGGCTCGTCATTTGCGGCGCCGAGGGCGAGCGCGGACGGCCCGAGGGCTGCTGGTGGAACCTGGTGTTCGCGGCGCTCGAGCCGCCGGTCTCGATCGAGGAGCCGGCCGACGACGGCGAAGGCATGGTGTGGCGCTATCGCAAGGCGCCGATTGCCCCGGATAAACCCTTCATTGCGTCCCCAGTGGCGATATCGGCCGAGGGGCGGCCGTCCTGGCTCGATCACGAGGCGAGGACGGAGCCGCCGCCTATCCGTGTCCTCTCGCCGGCGGCCGCTTATGACGAGACGGCGCGGGGCCGCGGTTGGGCTTCTGGCAGCGGCGTCGATCGCGACAAGGCATTGGCGAGGGGCGTGCTGGTGCACCGCTTGCTGCAGTCGCTGCCCGACATTCCGCAAGCGACCCGCGCCGAAGCCGCTCGGCGCTACCTTGCCCGGTCGCCCGCCGGCTTTTCCGCCGAGGAGCGCGAGCGCATGGTCGACGAAATCCGGCGACTGCTCGATGATCCGCGCTTCGCGCCGTTGTTTCTGCCGGGGAGTCGTGCCGAGGTCCCAATCGTTGGACGCCTAAAGGGCGGCACGCTTGCCGTGTCCGGTCAGGTCGATCGGCTCGCGGTGACGGGCGAGTCCGTCTTGATTGCCGATTACAAGACCAATCGGCCTGCGCCGCGCAGCCTCGCCGACGTACCGCAGGCCTACGTCGCCCAGCTTGCGCTTTATCGCGCCGTGCTCGGACAGCTTTACCCGAACAAGCGCATTCGCGCCGCGCTGGTGTGGACCGATGTGCCTGATCTCATGGAGGTTCCGGATGCGAACCTGGATGCCGCGCTTGTGGCAATCACGTCGGCTTGAAGCCGCCTTGACGCTCGCCGAACGCCTTCCTAGGTTCGTTTTCTCATCCGCGGCGCTATTGCCGAGCAAACGAGGTATGTCCCATGGCCGTTGGCAAAGTTTCGGACGCCACTTTTGATTCCGAGGTGTTAAAGGCGACCGAACCGGTCGTGGTGGATTTCTGGGCCGAGTGGTGCGGCCCCTGTCGCATGATCGCACCGGCGCTCGAGGAGATTGCCGGCACGCTCAACGGCAAGGTGAAGATCGTCAAGCTCAACGTCGACGAGAATCCGCAAACGGCGGCCAAGTACGGCATCCAATCGATCCCCACGCTGATGCTCTTCAAGGGCGGCCAGATGGCCTCGCGCCAGATCGGTGCCGCGCCGAAGCAGAAGCTGGAACAGTGGATCACCACGGCAGTTTGACGCCACCGCATTCTGCGCCTTCATACGTCAGGCCCGGCGCACGTGTGCCGGGCCTGCGCATCTCAGGGGCGTCCTCATCGTCGGATGACGTCCCTACGCCGGCGGCGTGCCGTTGACGCTGAGCACCGCGCCGGCGAGGTAGAGCGAGCCGGCAATCAGAATGCGCGGCGGAGGCTCAAGGCCGAAGCGGCCGATCGCGGCGAGGGCCGGCTCGACGCCGTCGGCGCTCTGCGCCGGAATACCGACCGCGCGCGCGGCGTCGGCGATCGCCGCAGCGGGGAAGCTTTTCTCCTGACGGGGAACTGGCACCGCCACGACGCGCCGGGCAAGGCCGGAGAAATTTTTCAGATAGCTCTCGGGATCCTTGGTCGAGAGCATGCCGACCACGAGCACGAGTGGGCGCGAAACCCGCTCCTCGAGATCTGCGAGTGCATTGGCAACCGCCCGCCCACCGTCCGTATTGTGGCTGCCGTCAAGCCAGAGCTCGCTTCCCGGGGGGCAAAGCGCCGCCAGCCGGCCTTGCGAGAGACGCTGCATACGCGCCGGCCAATCGACCTTGGCAATACCGGCCTCGAACGCACCGGGTGGTATCTCCAGGTCCACGCTCGCACGCAACGCCGCAATCGCGACACCGGCATTCTCGAACTGATGGCGGCCAAAGAGCTTCGGCGCCGGAAGATCGAGCAAGTCGGCGTCGTCCTGGTAGACGAGACGCCCGCGCTCCTCGGTGGCAGTCCAGTCCTCGCCGGCGACCCTGATCGGAGCTTTGACGCGCGCAGCCTCTCGCTCGATTGCCGCCAACGCCTCACGCGGCTGCGCTGCCACGATCGCCGGCACGCGCGGCTTGAAGATGCCGGCCTTCTCCGTCGCAATCTTGCCCAGCGTCTCTCCGAGGTGCTCGGCATGATCGAACGATACGGGCGTAATCACGGTGACGAGCGGGCGCTCGACGACGTTGGTCGCGTCGAGCCGTCCGCCCATTCCCACTTCGAGCAGCAGGACGTCGGCGGGATTGCGTGCGAAAAGCAGGAGCGCCGCCGCCGTCGTGATCTCGAACACGGTGATCGGTGCACCCGCGTTGACGCGCTCGCATTCGCTAAGCGCATCGCCGAGCGCTTGGTCCGAAACGAGGCGCCCCTCGCCCTTCGCGCCGAGCCGAAAGCGCTCGTTGAAGCGCACGAGATGCGGAGAGGTATAGACGTGCACGCGCAGCCCAGCCGCCTCCAGGATCGCGCGCATGAAGGCAATGGTCGAGCCTTTGCCGTTAGTGCCCGCAACATGAATCGTCGGCGGCAACTGTCGCTCCGGATGACCGAGTGCGGCGAGAATGCGCCAAATGCGCTCAAGCGAAAGATCGATGCGCTTCGGATGCAATGCCGTGAGCCGCGCGACGATGGACTCGATGGAGGTCATTGCTTCGTCATTGCAGGCGAGATGTCGGATAGCGCGTCGCCCTTGCAGGCCGCCGAGAGCCGAAGGGATGTGAACCCTTACCCCGCGCTGGGAAGGGGCAATTTATCCGCCGGCGGCTTCGGTCGCGACTTGGTCAACAGCCGGCACAGATTTGCCAGCGTCGGCCGCAGATGATGGCGGTGGACGACCATGTCCACCATGCCATGCTCCCTGAGATATTCGGCCCGCTGAAAGCCGTCGGGCAGCTTCTCGCGGATGGTCTGCTCGATCACGCGCGGCCCGGCAAAGCCGATAAGCGCGCCCGGTTCCGCAATGTGGACGTCGCCGAGCATCGCATAGGATGCCGTAACGCCTCCGGTGGTCGGGTTGGTGAGGATGACGATGTAGGGTCGCCTCGCCTCGCGCAGCATCTGCACGGCAAGCGTGGTGCGAGGCAGCTGCATCAGGGAGAAAATTCCTTCCTGCATGCGCGCGCCACCGGAAGCGGCGAACATGATGAACGGCGTGCCTTTGTCGACCGCGGTCTCCAGTCCCTTGATCACCGCTTCCCCCGCCGCCATGCCGAGCGAGCCGCCCATGAAATCGAAATCCTGCACGCCGATCACAACCGGCAAGCCCTCGAGCTTGCCGAAACCGAGCTTGATGGCATCGTTGGTGCCGGTCTTGGCCCGCGCATCTTTGAGGCGATCGGCGTAACGCAACTCGTCGCGGAACCTGAGCGGATCCAGCGGCACCGCCGGGATCGCGATATCGAACCAGGTCTCGTTGTCGAACATCGACTTGAGCCGCATCATCGCTCCCATGCGCATGTGATAGTTGGAGCCAGGGATGACGAATTGGTTCGCCTCGACATCCTTGTAGAAAACGAGCTGACCGGTCTCTGGGCATTTGATCCAGAGATTTTCCGGCGTGTCGCGGCGTGCGAAATAATTGCGGATCTTCGGGCGGACGACGTTGGAGATCCAATTCATGACGCGATCCTCTCGCCCGCATATATGGATCGCCTGCACAGCCCTGGCAACCCAAGAAGAATCGAGGAGGCGCCGCGCTCAGCGGCGGCTACGCACCTTCGGTTTGATCGCAAAACCGAATGCGCCATCGTCGTCGAACAGGGTCGGTGCATCGCTCGTGCGGGCGCGTTCGATCGTGAGTAGGCGGAGCTTGGTGGCAACGCCGCCATTGGCGGAGAAGCCGCCGGCCCTACCGCCGGTCGCAAGTATGCGATGGCACGGGACGATGATCGGGAACGGGTTGCGTCCGAGCGCTTGCCCCACCTCCCGCGCCAAGCCACGCTCACCTACCCGCGCGGCGAGCTCGCCATAGGAGAGTGTGGCACCTACCCCAACGCTGCGCGCCGCTTCGTAGACCCCGCGGTCGAACTCCGGAATGTCGTCCATATCGAGCGCAACGGCGGAAAGATCGCACGCCTCCCCGCGCAAGAGCGAAGTCATGGCGTCGATCGCGCGGGACACATCCGCCGGCGGTGGCGCTTCCCGCGCGTGCGGGTACCGCCGCATCAGACGCGCGCGGGTTTTCGCCTCGCTCGCCTCCGGCAGCTGCACCCCCGCAATGCCGCGTGCGCTCCATGCGATGCCGCATCGGCCGATATTCGTGTCGAACAGCGCAAAGCCTTGGGCCGTCATGATGTCACTAATCTAGTGCCCGCGGTCGCAGCGAGCATCTCGGTTCTTGCGCGCTATTTCCCCGCCAGCCGCTGCGCGCCGCGTACGCCGCGCGCAAGTTCGGCGACAAGATTGATCACCACGGTCACCGTTTTCGCCGTCGCCTTGTCGTCGCCGTCGAGGCTTCCTTTGAGTGCGTTCACGAGCGCCGAGCCGACGACCACGCCGTCGGCTCCCGACGCGATCATGGCCGCTTGTTCGGCGGTGCGCACGCCGAAGCCGACCGCCACCGGCAAGCTCGTGTGGCGCTTGATGCGCGCGACGGCCGCGGCAACTTTTCCCGGATCGGGCGTGGCCGCGCCGGTGATGCCGGTGATGGACACATAGTAGACGAAGCCCGACGTGTTCGCGAGTACGGCCGGCAGGCGTTTATCGTCGGTCGTGGGCGTCGCCAGTCGGATGAAGTTGAGGCCGGCCTTGAGCGCCGGAAGACAGAGCTCGGCGTCTTCCTCCGGCGGCAGGTCGACGACGATGAGCCCGTCGACGCCGGCGGACTTGGCGTCGCGGAGAAAACGGTCGACCCCGTAGATGTAGATCGGGTTGTAATAGCCCATGAGCACGAGCGGCATCGCATCGTCGCTCTGGCGAAAGGCGCGCACTATATCCAGCGTCTTCTTCAGTGTCTGACCAGCCTTCAGCGCCCGCTGGGACGACATCTGGATCGCCGGTCCGTCGGCCATCGGATCGGTGAACGGCATGCCGAGCTCGACCACATCGGCGCCGGCCGCCGGAATGGCGCGCAGAATGGCGAGCGAGGTCTCAGGGTCGGGATCGCCGGCGGTAAGGAACGTGACCAATGCCGCACGACCCTGTTCTTTCAGCTCGGCGAAGCGACGATCGATGCGCGTGCTCATGGGTACGACTTCACTGGACGATCAATCGGGCGACCCTTTACGCCTGCGCTCGCGCATCGCGGCCATACGGACATTGATGGTGCCCAGCATCAATATCACGATCGAACTGATCAATTGCACCCATTCCTTCTTCTCCAGAATGGGACCGGGCGTGAACAGCCGCACGCGCAGGAAATAGGCGATATAGGCGACGGATACGACGATCAAAATCCAGCCGACGATTTTCTGCCTGCTGATCACAGGCTGCTCCCGCCGACGGCACAGCTCATCGCTGCTCCAGATAAGCCGCCACGCTCGCCAAGTCCTTGTCGCCGCGCCCGGACAGGTTGATCACCATCAGATGATCTTTGGGCTTTTGCGGCGCCAGGTCCATGACCCGCGCCAGCGCGTGCGCCGGCTCGAGCGCGGGGATGATACCTTCGAGCCGCGAGCAGAGCTCGAATGCGGCCACCGCCTCCTCGTCGGTCGCGGAAAGGTACGTGACTCGCTTCACATCGTTGAGCCAAGCGTGCTCGGGACCGATGCCGGGATAATCGAGACCGGCAGAGATCGAGTGTGCCTCGTTGATCTGCCCGTCATTATTCATCAGCAGATAAGTGCGGTTCCCGTGCAGGACCCCGGGCCGGCCGCCGGCGATCGAAGCCGCATGCAGGCCTGTCGAGAGCCCATGACCCGCCGCCTCTACACCGTAGATTTCGACGTGGGGCTCGTCGAGAAATGGATGAAACAGGCCCATCGCATTCGAGCCGCCGCCGATACAGGCAATGAGCGAGTCGGGCGAACGCCCTTCCGCTTCGAGCATCTGCGCGCGCGTTTCATCTCCGATGATCGATTGGAAGTCGCGCACCATCATCGGATAGGGATGCGGCCCTGCGACCGTGCCGATGCAATAGAACGTGTTTGCGACATTCGTGACCCAGTCCCGCAGCGCTTCGTTCATCGCGTCCTTGAGAGTTTTCGATCCCGATTCGACCGAGCGCACCTCGGCGCCGAGCGCTTTCATGCGCAGCACGTTGGCCTTCTGCCGTTCGACGTCGACCACGCCCATATAGACGATGCATTCGAGACCGAATTTCGCGCACATGGTTGCGGTCGCAACCCCGTGCATGCCTGCGCCGGTTTCGGCGATGACGCGCGGTTTGCCCATGCGGCGCGCCAGCAGGATTTGCCCCAGAACGTTGTTCACCTTGTGCGCGCCGGTGTGATTGAGGTCCTCGCGCTTGAGATAGATTTTCGCTCCGCCCGTGCCGCCCGAGGCGGCCGACACTCCACGCAAATGCTCCGTCATACGCTCGGCGAAATAGAGCGGCGTCGGCCGACCGACGTAATCCTTGAGGTAGCCGTCCATCTCGCGGCGGAAGCCGACATCGTTCTTCGCCGCGGCATAAGCCGTTTCCAACTCCAGAATGAGCGGCATCAGCGTTTCGGCGACGAAGCGGCCGCCGTAGAGCCCGAAATGTCCGCGCTCATCGGGTCCGGTGCGGAACGAATTGAGCTGTTGGATGGTCATACGCTGCTCACGGCTTTTTCGGGCGCGGCAAGGTTGCTTGCGGCATCGCGTGCCGCGGCGATGAAGGCTCGGATCTTGTCGGCGTCCTTCTCCCCGGGCACCCGTTCCACGCCGGAGGAGACGTCGACGGCGAGGGCGGCGGTAATGTGCAGCGCCTGGGCGACGTTGCCGGCATCGAGGCCGCCCGAGAGCATGAACGGCGCGCGCGTTTGCACGTTCTCGAGCAGCCGCCAGTCGAAGCGCTTACCGAGCCCGCCCGGCCGCGTGGCCTCTGCCTCTGCACGCGCATCGAAGATCAGCCGATCGGCCACCCCGTCGTAGAGCCGGATCGCCGCGAGATCCGCGCGTTCCGCGATCGCAAGGGCCTTCATGACCGGAAGCCCGAAGCGCTCGCGCACGCCCGTCACGCGCTCCGGCGTCTCGCGACCGTGAAGTTGCAGCAGATCGGGCTTGAGCGCTTCAATGCTCGCCGCAAGCTCATCGTCGCTCGCGTCGACGGAAAGCGCGACCTTTCGCGCCCTTCCGCGCACACGCTCGCCCAGAGCGCGCGCAGCCTCGAAACCGACATGACGGGGAGAGGGAGCGAAGAACACGAATCCGACCAGATCGGCACCGGCCGCGAGCGCCACATCGAGCGCCTCCGGGTTCTTGAGGCCGCAAATCTTGATCAGAACGGACATCGCCACGGGTTCCCGCTATGGCGCGGTTCTAGCGCGGCGATGACGTTTTGTCTCGCCCGTCCAATTCGTTGATATCCAAGCAGAAATTGGTGCGTCTACCGCGCCGGGGGCGGAATGCTCAGCGGCGGCGCAACATCGGCTGGCAGCGGATGGGCGGAGAGAGGGGACCCCAACCGTCGCCTGAGCCGGTCCACCTCGACGCGCAGTTCACGGGCTTGCGCATCGGCAAGGCGTGCGGCACGTCGCCATTTGCCCTGCCTGAGCCAGGCGGCGATGCCGCCGACCAGGACCCCTCCGATCAGGAGCATCAACATCAAGAGATAAAGCGGGAGTGCCCGCGTGAGCGCGGGATGCGTCGGATCAAATGGGTCGAAGGAGACGACGACGCTCTGGCGATTGGCTACCGCCAAGCTGATGAAGAGGATCGCAAGCGGCACCAGGATCAGCGCGGTGACAATCCTGCGGATCATGGGCTTGAGGGACCCGTGCGATTGAGTCGCTCGCGCATTTCCTTTCCGGTTTTGAAGAAGGGCACGGATTTCTTCTCCACCGAGACATGCGCACCGGTACGCGGATTGCGCCCGGTACGCGCCGGGCGGTTCTTGACCGAAAAAGCGCCGAAGCCGCGCAGTTCGACCCGGTCGCCACGCGCCATCGCCGCAGTGATCTCACCGAGAATGGCGTTGACGATGTTTTCCACGTCGCGCTGGTAGAGATGCGGGTTCTGGCCGGAGATGCGCTGCACGAGCTCGGACTTGATCATCGCTGCTGCCGTCCTGGGCCGGTCGGGACGAATCGTTCCGTCTCTAGTTCGCGATTGGAGGGTGCCAAAGCGCCAAGAGACCGTCAAGGTTGAGACGCTCCACCGCCTGCACCGCGCCCCACTCTTCCAGGCGTCGCGCAAACAAGCCCAGGCCTAGCGCGTCGAGACTGGTCACCACGGCCGTATAGAGGAAGGGCCAATCGCCGAACCGCTCGCGCAACCGATAGTCGCGCACTGGCGTCTTCGGGTCGATGTTCTTCTCCTTTGCCAGCCAGGCCAGCGCCGCCCTCTCATCGCCGATCTCGTCGACGAGCTTGAGCGTAAGGCCCTGCCGCCCGGTAAAGACACGACCGTCGGCCACTCGCTCCAAGGCGGCATCGTCGAGATGACGGCGCGCCTTCACCATGCCGCGGAACCAAGCATAAGAATCCGAGACGATTGCCTCTATGGCCGCGCGCGCCTCCGGCGAGGTCGGCTCAAAGCCGTTGGGCGCCGCCTTCAGGGGGGAGGATTTGATCTCTTCGACCTTGATGCCGAGCGTCTTGAGAAGGTCCGCGACGTTCGGATATTGGAACAACACGCCGATCGAGCCGACCAGCGAGGTCTCCAGCGCGACGATGTGATCCGCCGCGATTGCCGTGATGTAGCCGCCCGAAGCCGCGAGCCCGTCGACCACTACGACCAGCGGCTTTTGCTCCTTGAGCCGCGTCAAGGCGTCGTGCAGCTGCTCCGAGCCGGCCGTAGTGCCGCCGGGGCTGTTGATGTGCACGATCACGGCCCGGGCACGCGATTTGCCGAGCCGCTCCAGCGCTTCGACCCGCTGCAAGTCGCTGCGGATGAGGCCGGTGATGGTGACGCGCGCAATCGATCCGGCCGGCGATCCGGTCCATGTCTCGGTTCCGGGGGCGCGTAAGGCGGCACCGGCCGCCACCACGGCGCAGATGGCAACGATGACGGCGCAAATGCGCCAGAAGGTCAGTTTGCGCCGCATCCGGCGGCGATCGACGATGGTGTCGGCATCGAGCGACATGGCTTACTCCCCTCGACGGCTCGTCTGCGGGTCTACTCGTCCTTCTCGGATGGCTTTTCCGTTGCCCGCCTGAGGGCGGTGCCGAGGATATCGCCGAGCGTTGCCCCCGAATCGGTCGAGCCGTACTGGGCAATCGCTTCCTTCTCCTCTGCCACTTCGAGCGCCTTGATCGAGACTTGTACCTTGTGGGTGCGGCGGTCGAACTGGGTGACGCGGGCGTCGACTTTCTGTCCGACCGAGAAACGCTCCGGTCGCTGCTCGCCGCGGTCGCGCGCCAGCTCGGCACGCTTGATGAAAGTGGTGAGGTCGGTGCCGACGATCTTCACGTCGATGCCGCCCTCTTTCACCTCGGTGACCTCGCAGGTGACGACCGAGCCTTTCTTGAGATCGCCGGCGGTCTCCATGCGGTCGTCTGCGAGCTGCTTGATTCCAAGCGAGATGCGCTCCTTCTCGACATCGACGTCGAGCACCTTGGCCTTGACCTTGTCGCCCTTCTTGTACTCCTCGATCACCTGCTCGCCCGGCCGCTTCCAGTCGAGGTCGGAGAGATGCACCATGCCGTCCACATCGCCGTCGAGACCAAGGAAGAGCCCGAACTCGGTCTTGTTCTTGACTTCGCCTTCGATGACGGAGCCGGGCGGATATTTCTCAACAAAGGCTTCCCACGGATAGCGCATCGTCTGCTTGAGACCGAGCGAGATACGCCGCTTGACCGGATCGACCTCGAGGATCTGCACGTCCACCTCTTGCGAGGTGGATACGATCTTGCCGGGATGTACGTTCTTCTTGGTCCAGGACATCTCGGAGACGTGAATCAGTCCTTCGATGCCGGGCTCGAGCTCCACGAATGCGCCATAGTCGGTGATGTTGGTGACCCGGCCTTTGAACCGCGCGCCGACCGGATATTTCGCCTCGATACCCTGCCAGGGATCATCCTGCAGCTGCTTCATGCCGAGCGAGATGCGGTGGGTCTCGTGGTTGATCTTGATGATCTTGACCTTCACCTGCTGGCCGATGTTGAGCACTTCGGTCGGATGATTGACGCGCCGCCAGGCGATGTCGGTGACGTGCAGCAGCCCGTCGATGCCGCCGAGATCCACGAATGCGCCGTAGTCGGTGATGTTCTTGACCACGCCGTCGATGACCTGGCCCTCCTCGAGGTTCTGCACCAGTTCCTGGCGTTGCTCGGCGCGCGTTTCTTCCAGCACGGTGCGGCGCGAAACCACGATATTGCCGCGCCGGCGATCCATTTTCAGGATTTGGAAGGGCTGCGGCTGATTCATCAGCGGCGACACATCCCGGATCGGCCGGATGTCGACCTGGCTGCGCGGCAGAAACGCAACCGCGCCGTCGAGATCGACTGTGAAGCCGCCCTTGACCTGATTGAAGATGACGCCCTGGACCTTTTCGTTGTTGTTGAAGGCCTTTTCCAGCTTGCCCCAACTCTCCTCGCGGCGCGCCTTATCGCGCGAGAGCACGGCTTCACCGAGCGCGTTCTCCACCCGCTCGAGGTAGACCTCGACCGTGTCTCCGATCTTGATGTCCGCCTGCCGGCCCGGTCCGGTGAATTCCCGCAATGCGACCCGGCCCTCGGTTTTCGCCCCCACATCGATGACGGCGAGATCCTTTTCGATTGCGACGACCGTTCCCTTGACCACAGCGCCTTCCTGCGGACTGCCTTGGGCGAAGGATTCTTCCAGCATTTTCGCGAAATCTTCGCGCGACGGCGTGGCGGAACTGGCGGCGGTGGCCATGAACACTCCTTATAAGCTAACGGTCGGCGCCGGATTGTGGGTTGATGGCGTCCTGTTCGCCGGGGCCGAAGACCAAGGGACTTCGGCAGCCGCCGCAAAGTTCGTGTTGCGCAGACGAGGCGCCTGCGTGCAGCGGTCCGGGCCGTGACCCAGCGATCAAGACAATGATTCAGGTCCCGTGCGCCATCAAAGAAGCGGGGGCGGAGCAGGCTGATCCTCCACTGGCGGAAGCGCGGTCAGCCGCGCTTCCGGCCTGCTCGGACGGCTTCGACGATGTCGATGGCGGCCCGGAACGCGGCGTCTATATCCAAATGCGTAGTATCGAGCAAGTGCGCATCCGTCGCGGCCTTCAAGGGGGCGATCGCCCGCTTGCTGTCGCGTTCGTCCCGGCGTCGGATGTCGGCCAAGACATCGGCCTGGTTGATGCGCTCACCCGCCTGCCCCAACTCGGCGGCGCGGCGGCGCGCGCGCACTTCCGCAGTTGCGGTGACGAAGATTTTCACGTCCGCGTCGGGAAAGATCACCGTTCCGATGTCGCGGCCGTCCAGGACAGCACCGGGCGGCGTCCGCCCGAACTCGCGTTGGAACGCCAGCACGACCTTGCGCACCTCCGGGATGGCCGAGACGAGCGAGGCCACCTCGCCGACGGCTTGTCGCTTGAGCGCCGTCTCGTCGAAATGGCGGGGATCGAGCGCCTCGGCAGCCGCCACGGCGCGCGCGCGGTCGTCGGGAGAGTGGCCGGCATCGAGCACAGCCTTGGCCACGGCGCGATAGATCAGCCCCGTGTCGAGGTGGCGCAATCCATAATGGCCGGCGAGCAGTTTTCCGAGCGTCCCCTTACCCGAGGCCGCCGGCCCGTCGATGGCGATGATCATGAAAGATCGGCCCCGAGGCCGCGCATTATCGCCGTGAAACCGGGAAAGCTCGTGGCGATGATGCCTACATCGTCAACCCGCACCGGCTTGTCGCTGGCCAATCCCATGACCAGAAATGCCATGGCAATGCGGTGATCCATGTGCGTCGCCACCAGCCCGCCACCCGGCGCTCGACCTTGGCCGTGCACGATCAGATCGTCTGCGTCGATTTCCACCTCAACGCCGTTCGCCTTTAGGCCCTCGGCGACTGCGCTGAGCCGATCGGATTCCTTCACCCGCAATTCCTTGAGCCCGCGCATCACCGTCGTGCCCTGAGCGAAGCTCGCCGCCACCGCGAGGACCGGATATTCGTCGATCATGGACGGCGCGCGCGCCGCCGGCACCTCGACGCCGCGCAGCGTCGAAGCGCGCACCCGCAAATCGGCGACCTCTTCGCCGCCGGCGCTGCGCCGCTCGAGCGCTTCGATGTCGGCGCCCATTTCGCGAAGCGTGACGAGGAGTCCCGTGCGCAGCGGATTGGTCATGACGTCCGTCAGGATCACCTCCGAGCCGGGCACGATCGATGCCGCGACCATGGGAAAGGCGGCCGAGGACGGGTCGGCCGGCACCACGACCGGGGCCGGCGCCAGCTCCGGTTCGCCCCGCACGGTAATCTTGCGGCCCTGCGCACCTTCCGCTTCGACCCTGACCTCGGCCCCGAAATGCTTGAGCAGACGCTCGGTGTGATCGCGGCTCGCCTCCGTTTCGACGACAGTCGTTTCGCCCGGCGCGGCAAGTCCGGCGAGAAGCACTGCCGACTTGATCTGCGCCGAAGGCACCGGGGTGCGATAGATGATCGGGATCGGATCGCGCGCACCGGTCAGCGTGATGGGGAGGCGGCCGCCGTCGCTCATGTTCGCAGCGCGCGCGCCGATCAGCTCGAGCGGATCGAGAATCCGTTTCATCGGCCGCCGGCGCAGGCTGGCATCGCCATCGAAAGTCGCGCTGATGGCGCAGCCAGCAACCGCCCCCATGGTGAGCCGGCACCCCGTGCCGGAATTGCCGAAGTCGAGCACGCCGTCGGGCGTGCGGAAGCCGCCCACGCCCACGCCATGAACCCGCCATGCGCCCTCGCCCGTGCGCTCGAGGCGCGCGCCCAGCGCGCGCATTACGTTGGCGGTATTGATCACGTCCTCGCCTTCGAGCAACCCGCTTATGCGGGTCTCCCCGACAGTGAGGGCGCCGAAGATGAGGGCGCGATGCGAGATCGACTTGTCGCCGGGCACGCGCGCGCGGCCTTTCAGAGCGCCCGTGCGGCGTGCAGTCAGCGGAGATGAGGCGGCGTGGTCCACGGGCAAGCTCGAGGTTGGTGCTCTCTAGCACGGGGGGAAAAGGGCGTCATCCCGAGCGGCCGGGGGTGCGCCGGCGCCGCCAACGAAGGGCCATTCGGGCGGCTATTGACACCGCGATTGTGACTCGCCAAGTGAAGCACCTCAATTTCAGACCCGCTCAAGGAAACCGGAACCGTGGCTAAACCCGAGCTCGGCACCAAGCGTCTCTGCACCAATTGCAGCGCAAAGTTCTACGATCTCAACAAGGATCCGATCGTCTGCCCGAAATGTCACACGGTGATGGAGCTTGCGATGGTCGCCCCGCGAGCGCGGCCCGAAACCGCGGCCGTTGCCGATACCGCCGCTGCGGCTGAAGAAGAGGTGGCGGCGCCGGAGACCGCCGAGGCCGAGTTCGTCTCGCTTGAGGAGGCGGATGCAGAGGCGCAAGGCAAGAAGCCTGAAGGCGAGGCGGTCGAGGGTGGCGAAGAGGATGTCGAGCTCGAAGACGAGGGCATGGACGATGCCACGTTCATCGAGGAGCAGGAGGAGGGAGACGAGGACGTCACCGACATCATCGGCGACGTGGACGACGAGGAGGAAACGTAAGGCAGGCTCAAGCCGGCTGCGCGCCTTGTCCTGTTCACGGCGCCGCCGGCTCGTTACAATTCATTGAACTTAGGACGCGATCGTCCCAACCCGCGTCCCGCGTGGGGCCATAGCTCAGTTGGGAGAGCGCTTGAATGGCATTCAAGAGGTCGGGGGTTCGACTCCCCCTGGCTCCACCAATTCATTAGG
>CBFGVM010000056.1:0-14589 GCA_965652015.1 uncultured Alphaproteobacteria bacterium | reverse complement strand
TGCCCACGTACCATCGCGAGCGGCCGGGTATGAGCGCGTTCGCGCTCGAGGACGGCGTCGTCTACCACACGTATTCCACTTACGCGCGCGGACTGGACGGCCTCTGGGGGATGTACCAATGGCTCGACCGCGCCCCCAAGGGGCGCAACGAGACGAGCCCGTGGTGGCGCCGCCACGACGAGTACGAAAAGCGCTGAGCCAAGTCGTGGGTGTCATTGGGGTCGCTCGGGCGAATTCGCTCTAACCGAGAAGGCCGCCGCCGTCCGAAAACGCGACCGCTGCTTGCCTCGCCGCGGGCGAATGCCACGGCGGCGCAATCGAATCATCTGTCCCTAGCGATAGCCGCTGTAGTCTGCTTCGCGGCCCTGTTCGCGGATTTCCTCGATATATCGCCAAACCTGGGGACGTGAGCCATCGATGTCTGTGAATCCGTAATGGGCTGCGAGTTGACCGGAACTGACGGATTTCTGATTCCACTTGGCCCGGTCCGGGTCGGCTGCCAGCGCGGCCACGGCACGGCCGACATAGCGGGGTGACTCGGAAAGAGCGAAATCGGCGGGCGCAACGGGAAGTCCCTCATCCGCCCTCGGCCGCAGCGCATCCCGCCAGTTGTCTTCCGAGACGCCGAAATTGTCGAGCATCATCTCCGAGCGCAGCCACCCAGGGGTGATGGCGACCGCCGTTGCGCCATATGGCGCCAGTTCATGTCCCTGAGAGAAGGCGAGGCGATTCACTGAGATCTTTGCGAGATCATAGAAGACCGAAATCCGATAGTGCGATGCGTTGTAATCAGCGGTTCCGTCCGTCACCTCCACGAGCAGGCCGCCCGGCTTATCGACAAGCAGTGGCAGAAGGCAGTGCGACGTAATGAGGTGAGTCTCGACGGCGAGCCGAAGAATTCGAAGACCATCGTCCAGGGCGAGCTTCCAAATCGGCGTGTTCCAGACGGCCGGGCCTCCTTTGAGGATTTCACCGCCCCAAATATCGTTGACGAGCGCGTCGATGTGACCGTGGTCTTTCCGAATCCGGTCGGCCAAGTTTCTCACTTGGCCGACTTCGAGATGATCGACCGCAATCGCGACGCCGGTGCCACCGAGACGGCTCACGAGATCGGCTGTTTCCTCGATCGTTTCAGCGCGGTTGTAGTCGGACCGTTGCCGGCGCGTTGTGCGGCCCGTGCAAATGACCGTGGCTCCAAGCTCACCCAGAGCGGCTGCAATGCCACGTCCGGCACCTCGGGTGGCTCCTGCGACGACTGCCACGCGCCCGCGCAGTGCATTTGGATTTGGCGACCATGTCATGGTGCTGCCTATGCTGTTCGCTATGAACTCGCGACGCGCCGAAACCGCGTGACGGAACTCACGGGCCGCGTTTGAGCAGTTCGTAGGCGACCGGGTTGTCCGGGCAGGCGCCGAAGCCGCATTCCAGCAACGTCGAAATCACGTTCAACGCGGTGAGGGCGATCACCAGGCCCACCGCAGCGCCCGCGAGCGCGCCGACCGGTTGGGGCTTGCCGTCGTCCCTGAACTGACTGTCGAACAGCAGCATGATCGCAAGCGCAATGATTGCCACAGCAAAGCCGATGAAGGCCCACGTGTAGTAATGGTAACCGAGCAGCGCCGAGCCGTAGCCTGGGTCCCCGGGCATGACGTGCAACAGAATCTGTCGCGCCGCGAAAGCCGCGCCGGTGGCGGCGGTCAACAGCGACACGGCGTAGTGGCTGGGGCGGAGCCCGAAGCGGATATTCAGAATCGGACCCACTGCCAGCATGGCGAACTGGATGCGCTGGAGCAGGCACAAGGGACATGGAAGCTCGTGCAGCAGCAATTGCGCCGCAAAGGCAACCAGCAGAACCAGCGCGACGGCGTAGAGGCCAAGCGCGTTGAGAGCCAAGGCGAACGATCGAGTCATGAATGCCTTTAGAATGACAGCTGCAGCGCGTCGCTGGCGTGGTGCAGATAGGTCACGATGCAGGCGAGAAGTGTGGCGGCAAACAGTGCTAGGGCGACCGTGCGCGTGCCCCACCAGGCAGCGACCATGACGATAGTGACGGCAAGAAACAGCGCGGTGAATTCCATCGGTCGTGCTCCGGGAGACGCCTCGTTGCGTCGTATTCTAGACGAGCCTAGCTCGTGCGCTACCCTCAACGCCAACACCCTTAGGGCTCAACCCATCCTGCACAACTCCTTTCCCTCGCCCCGTCATGACGGTAGGAGCTTGGCTGACATGCCTGACATTCAGGGGCAATGGGGGAGGACGTAATGGACGTCAATCTCGCCGGCCGGACGGCGATTATCACCGGCGCAAGCAAGGGCATTGGGCTCGCTATCGCGACGCGCTTCGCAGCCTCCGGCGCAGACGTTGCCATCATCGCGCGCGGGCGGGAAGCGCTCGATCACGCGGTCAAAATCATCGCGGCGAGTGGACGCGCTCGCATCGCCGCGATCCAAGCCGATGTGGCGCTCGCTGCCGATCTGCGGCGTGCATATGACGAGGCAATGACCCTGTTCGGCAAAATCGACATCGTCGTCAACAATGCCGGCACCTCACGCACCGGCGCCTTCGAGGAGATCACCGACGAGGTGTGGCGGGAAGACTTCGATCAGAAGCTATTCGCTGCGATCCGGCTCACCCGCTTGGTATGGCCGCAGATGAAGGAGCGCCGCTGGGGTCGGGTGCTCAATACGCTGAATATCGGCGCCAAAGCGCCGCGTCCGCGGAGCGCGCCGACTTCGGTCACCCGAGCCGCGGGCATGGCTTTGACCAAGGTGCTTGCCGGGGAGGGCGCGCCCTACAACATCCTGGTGAATGCGTTGCTCGTCGGCTTTATCGAGGCCGACCAGCACGTGCGCGCGGCAGAAAAGGCCGGGGTTGCGCTTGAGGACTACGTGAACGCGCGAACCAAGGACATTCCGCTCGGGCGCATCGGTCGGGCGGAGGAGTTCGCCAACATCGCCTGCTTTCTCGCCTCCGATGCCGCGTCCTACATCACGGGCACGGCGATCAACGTCGACGGCGGGCGTTCGCCGGTGGTGTAGTCAAAATTTTCCGCCTCGACCCTCGTGCCCGTATGCGCAGCATTGCGCCGACCGATCCGCGCCTTAATTGATCTTCAGATCGAGCGCCTTGAGGATCGGTGACCAGGGGACGAGATCCGCGTCGATCTTCGCGCGGAACTGTGCCGGTGTGGTGGGAATCGGCTCCATGAACGGGCTAGCGAGCTTCTCGCGGATCGCCGGTTCGGCCAAGCCATCAACGACCGCGTCGTGAATTTTTGCGATGATAGGCTCCGGCGTCTTGGCCGGTGCGATCAGGCCGTTCCAGGCGTCCGCCTCGACGTCGAGGCCCGTCTCCTTGAGCGTCGGCACGCCGGGCAATAGCGCGGAGCGTTGGCCGAGCGAGATGGCCAAAATCTTCACTTTGCCGGAGGCCGCCTGCGGCACGACCGAAATCGCCGGCAAGCAGGCCATCTGCACGTCGTTGCGCAGGACCGCGGTCATGGCTTGCGGGGAGCCGGGATAGGGAATGTGCACCATGGTCGTGCCGCTCTTGAGCGCCAGCGCTTCCATGGCGAGATGCGACAGCGAGCCGTTGCCGATCGATCCATAGTTGTATTTGCCAGGATTCTTCCTCAGCAGATCGACAAGCTCGGCGACCGAATTGACCGCCAGACCGGCATGTACGACCAGTACGCTTGGCTGGGTCGTCAGCATAGTGATGAGCGCGAGGTCCTTGGCGGGATCGTACGGCATTTTCGCGAACAGCAACGTGTTGATCGCGAGTGGACCGCCCAAACTGATGCCGACGGTGTAACCGTCGGGATCCGCCTTCGCGACCGCGTCGGTTCCGGTATTGGCGCTGGCGCCGGGCCGGTTCTCGATCACGAAAGGCTGGCCGAGCTTTTGTTGCAGCTGATCGGCGATCAGCCGTCCGACCATGTCCGGCGTCGAGCCGGGGCCGAACGGCACAATGATCCTTACGGACTTCGCGGGCCAGTCTTGCGCCGCAGCCACCGCAGGAGCGAGCAAGAGTGCGAACAACGCCAAGGCGACGCTTCTATTCATCGGGCTCTCTCGCTCTGCTTCATGTCATCATCCGCGCAGCGGATCCCCGCGTCCGCGCTCGTGCCGCAATAATCACGGGCGCTGCACCATCGCAAGCATGGAGTTCCCGCAACTGCACCGGGGGACAGCAATGGCGAGACGCGGGGCAGCCTTGCCTCCCGACTTGCCATGGCCTCTACTGCCTCGCTTGCCAGCGCGCTTTGGAGATAGGGATTTCGGCGAGGCTCGACCGGAGGACCCATGGGTCTGGCTATTCTTGTGCTCGGACTGGCGCTGTTCTTCGCAGCACACGCCTTCGTGACGTTGCGCACACCGCGCGCGGCGGTGATCAAGCGGATCGGGGAGTGGCCCTACAAGGGGCTGATGTCGCTCGTTTCCCTCGCTGGGCTCATCCTGATCGGCTACGGCTTCGGGCAGTATCGGGCGACCGGTTGGATCAACGTGTGGTCTCCGCCGGCGTGGACCTATTACGTCACACAGATCTTGATGTGGCCCGCGAGTATCAGTGTGGTTGCGGCCTATAGCCGGGGAAACATTTGGCGCGCGCTCAAGCATCCCATGCTGGTCGGCGTAAAGACCTGGGCGGCGGCGCACCTCCTATCGAATGGCGACCTCGGCTCGATCGTTCTGTTCGGCTCCTTTCTCGTCTGGGCCGTCTACGATCGCATCACGCTCAAGCACCGCAGCGATCCCGGCGCGCCGGCGATCCCGGTCGGCGGGCATCGCAACGACACCATCGCGCTCGTGCTTGGCACCATCCTCTCCCTCGCGCTCGGCTTCATCTTTCATCCCATCGTCGTCGGCGTTGCGGTCTTTGGCACGCCGGCGCATTAGGATTTGGCGAATGTCGGCACGAGATGAAATCAAGCGACTGACAGCACCCGATATCCGCGCGCGCAAGGGCGGCGAGCCGATCGTCTCCCTCACGTCCTATCACGCGCACACCGCGCGGCTGCTCGATCGCCACTGCGATCTCATTCTGGTCGGGGATTCGCTCGGCATGGTGATGCACGGGCTCGAAACGACGGTGCCGGTCACCCTCGATATGATGATTCTGCAGGGGCTCGCCGTGATGCGCGGATCGAAGCGAGCTCTCGTCGTGGTCGACATGCCGTTCGGCGCTTACGAATCATCCTAGGAGCAAGCCTTCATGTCGCCTGCGCGGGTGATGAAGGAGACCGGCTGCGGACCGATCAAGCTCGAGGGCGGCCGCCGCATGGCGGAAACCATCGCTTTTCTGGTCGAGCGCGGGATTCCGGTCATGGGACATATCGGACTCACGCCGCAGTCCATCAACGCGATCGGCTCGTTCCGCGCGCAAGGTCGCAGCGAGGACGACTGGGGACCGATCGAGGACGACGCGCGCGCAGTCACGCAGGCGGGTGCCTTCTCCGTCGTAATCGAGGCGGTGGCCGAGCCGCTCGCCCGCCGCATCACGGCCGCGGTCGAAATCCCCACCATCGGCATCGGCGGAAGCGTGGCCTGCGACGGCCAAATCCTCGTGCTCGAGGACATGCTTGGCCTTTCCCCGCGCGTGCCGAAATTCGTCAAGCGCTACGCCGAGCTCGGCCCTTCCATTGAGGCTGCGGTCGCCGCCTACGCGGCCGATGTTCGCGCCCGCGCCTTTCCCGCGCCGGAGCACGTCTATCCGCTTCGCGCGAAGGCGAAATAGGCTGGTCCTTCAGTCGATTAGCGGCTGGGGGCCAGAGGCGGCTTTGCCTTGCCTGTGCCACATCAATAGGTTATCCGCCTACCATCTTGGGAAAGCGGGTTGGGGCGGTTCGTGTCCGATATCTTTCGGGAAGTCGACGAGGAAGTTCGCCGAGAACAGCTCAAAAAGCTGTGGGACCGCTACGGCAACTATGTCGTGGTGGCCGCCGTCTTGCTGGTCGCGGCCGTCGCAGCTTGGCGCGCCTACATGTGGTGGGAAGCCAGGAAGGCTGCCGAGAACGGCGCCGCCTTCGAGGCTGCCACAGCGCTCGCCGAGGCCGGCAAACGCAGCGAGGCCGAGGCGGCCTTCGCCAAAATTGCCGCTGATGGCACGGCCGGTTACCGGCATCTCGCGCGCATGCGCGAAGCGGCAGAGCTCGCCCAGAGCGACGCCAAGGCCGCGATCACGGCGTACGACCAGATCGCCGCCGATCGTGCGGTCGGCCCGGTGCTGCAGGATTTGGCAGCACTGCGTGCGGCTGCCCTCCTCATCGATACCGGCGCTTTGGAGGAGGCGCAGCGACGGCTTGAGCCGCTTGCGGCCAATGACCGCACGTTCCGCCACACCGCGCGCGAATTCCTGGTGCTCGCCGCTTGGCGCGCCGGCGACACAGCCGCGGCCAAGCGTTGGTTCGACCTGATCATGACGGATGCGCAGACGCCCGCCGCCACGCGCTCCCGTGTCGAGATGCTGATGGCGCTAGGTACAGGCGCGAGCAGAGGTTGAGGGGCATGAATCGATTCGCGAGCACTGGTCTGATCATGGTCGCGCTATCGCTCGGGCTCGTGCTCGGCGGCTGCGAGGGCTTCGATCCAACGAGCTTCATGGACTCTGATTTTTTCAACACCAAAAAGCGGCTCCCCGGCGAGCGCAAGTCGGTGTTCCCGGAAGGCACCCCTGGCGTTCCGCAAGGCGTGCCGAGGGAGCTGGTCAAAGGCTACGAGTCAACCGAGCAGGCGGAGCAGACTCAGCCCACTGCGCAGGCTGCGCCAGCGGAGCCCAAACCCGAAGCCAAGGCAAAACCGAAACCGAAAGTCGTCGCCAAGCCGAAAGAGGAATCGACACCGCCCCCCGCTCAGCCCGCCCAAGCGCAATCGCAGGTCCAGTGGCCTGACCCCCCGCCGATGCCGCAGCAGCCGTCAGCCGGCGCCTGGCCCAGCTCGGCGCGGCCATCGGGTGGGGCCGTCGCCTGGCCCGATCCGCCTGCACCGCGCTGATTGCGCTTCTCCCTGCCGCGGGGCAATAGAGCGCGGTCCTAACCCTTACCCCGCTCATGACCTTCACGGTCGCCATTGTCGGACGGCCGAACGTCGGCAAGTCGACGCTGTTCAATCGCCTGGTCGGCAAGCGCCTAGCCCTGGTCGATGACCTTCCCGGCGTAACCCGCGACCGGCGCGAGGCGCAAGCGCGGCTCGGCGATCTCACGTTCACCGCGATCGACACGGCCGGCCTTGATGAGGCTGCACCGCAGACTCTGACCGCCCGCATGCAGGAGCAGACGGAGGCTGCGATTGCGGCCGCCGATGCGGTGATGTTTCTTATCGACGCGCGTGCAGGGACGACGCCGGCCGATCGCGCCTTTGCCGATCTCGTGCGCAAGTCGGGCAAGCCTGCAATCCTTATTGCCAACAAGAGCGAGGGTCGCGCCGGCGAGGCCGGCGTTTTGGAGGCCTATGAGCTCGGATTGGGCGAGCCGATCGCGATCTCCGCCGAACACGGCGAAGGCTTCGCCGATCTTTATGCCGGGTTGCGCGCGGCGCTCCCCGATGCCACGGCGCCTCCGAACGAGGCAAATCAGCGCGCCGGCGACATCGAACCAAGTGAGGCCGAAGCCAGACCCATCCGCATCGCCGTGGTCGGCCGGCCCAATTCTGGAAAATCGACGCTGGTCAATCGGCTGCTCGGTGAGGAGCGGCTGCTTACAGGGCCGGAGCCCGGCATCACCCGTGACGCCATCGCGGTCGACTTGCGATGGCGGGATCGCTCCTTCCGCGTTCACGATACTGCAGGACTGCGGCGCCGTGCTCGTGTGGAGGGGAAACTCGAGAAGCTCTCCGTGGCGGCCGCGCTCCAGGCGGTCCGTTTTGCCGAAGTGGTGGTCTTGCTGGTGGACGCAGAAAAGCCGTTCGAGGAGCAGGACCTTCGCATCGCGGATCTGATCGAGCGCGAGGGACGCGCGCTGGTCATCGGCATGAACAAGTGGGACTTGGTCGAACGCCTCCCGGGCGCCATGAAAAAGCTACGCGAGGAGGCCGATCACTGGCTGCCGCAGGTCAAGGGTGTGCCGGTTATCGCCGTATCGGGCCTCACCGGCGAGGGGCTCGAGCGGCTGATGCAAGCCGTCGTCGAGGCGCATGGCATCTGGAATCGACGCGTGGGCACGAGCGCGCTCAATCGCTGGCTGGGCGAGGTGGTCGCCTCCCATCCGCCGCCGGCAGTTTCGGGTCGCCGCATTCGACTCGACTACATCACTCAGCCGAAGAGCCGGCCGCCAAGCTTCGTGCTGTTCACGAGCCGTGCCGATGCCGTACCGGACGCCTATCAGCGCTATCTCGTCAACAGTCTGCGCGAAAGTTTCGACCTGCCCGGCACGCCGATCCGGCTCGCGTTGCGCGAGAAGAAAAATCCATACGCGAAACGCGGCAAGCAATAGCCCTCTATCTCTTTCGCAAGAGAATGGACGGCGCAGCACGCTGTTTCTGTATCTCGAAGGCGAATGAAACGGCGTTCAGAGCCCGCGTTTGGGTCGGGTTACCAGGACTTCCGGGTTGACTACGTTCATGGGCATGCCCGCAGCATATGCGATGATTTGGTCGAAAATATCGGCGAACTGAATTTCGTACTCGTCACGAGACACATAACCGATGTGAGGGGTACAAACGACGTTTTCCATCAGCAGCAAGGGATGGGCCGAGTCTAGAACCGGTTCATCTTCGTAGACGTCAACCGCCGCCATGCCGGGGCGCCCCGCGCGCAGTGCGTGCACCAAGGCACCGGGCTCGATCAGCGGCGCGCGACTGGTATTGACCAGCAGAGCTGTTGGTTTCATGCGAGCGAGGTCGGCGGCGGTGACTATGCCGCGCGTCGCCTCGAGGAGGCGCATGTGTAACGAGATGATGTCGCATTGTTCGAAGAATGCCGCTTTGCTGCGCGCGGCCGCATAGCCATCAGCTCGCGCTCGCGCCAGAGATGTTTCCCGTGCCCACACCGATACGTTCATGCCGAAAGCTCTGCCGTAACCGGCGACAACGCTGCCGATCCTGCCGTAGCCGTAGATGCCAAGCGTCTTGCCGCGCAATGTGCTGCCGACACCGAGCTGCCACTTTCCCGCCCTGAGAGCGGACATCTGCTGGGGAATCTGCCGCATCGCCGCAAGCACCAATCCCCATGTCAATTCCGCAGTTGCATAGGATGGGCTTCCCGGATGCTGGTTCGAGGACACGATCACGCCCAGCCGGGTGCAGGCATCAATATCGATGTGCGGATAGACGCTGCGCTGGCTGATGAGTCTGAGATTGGGCAGACGTTCAAGCAGCGGCGTGCGAATTTTCGTCCGCTCGCGTATGAGCACGAGGACCTCGGTGTCCTTCAGACGCTCGGCGAGCGCATTGGTATCTTGGACGTGATCGTTCCAGATGGTGACGTCGTGCCCCGCGAGCTTGGTAAAGCACCCGAGGCTACGCAGCGTGTCGTGATAATCATCCAGTATGGAGATCTTCATGGGCCGTCGCCTCGACGTATTAGGACGGTGGGCGGAAGGCGAGAAATCCGCCCTGCGAATAGGCGTAGAGCTTGCCGCTTTCCTGCATGCTCGGCAGGCACAACTCGACGATTTTTTCCGCCACCCTGTCCGGGGTCTCGAGCGTCATCGGGTCTTCGCCCGGGAACGCCTGCGCGCGCATGCGGGTGCGGATCGGTCCAGGTGTGAACAGGTTGACGCGCACGTTGGTGGTCACGGTTTCCGCCGCATAGGTGCGCGCCAGCGCTTCGAGCGCGGCTTTGGAAACGGCGTAGGGGCCCCAGTACGCCAGTGCCAAGGCGGCGACGCCCGAGGAGACGAACACCACGCGTCCGGCGTCGGAGCGCTTCAGCAGCCGATCCATGGACCGGATGAGCCGCCAATTGGCGGTGACGTTGACCGCCATCACCTCGTCCCAGGCCGTCGCCTCGACGTGGTCGAGCGGCGAAAGCGGTCCGAGAATGCCGGCATTGCCGACGAGCACATCGAGCCGTCCGAAACGCTCGTGCAGCGCGAGGCCGAGCCGGTCGATGCCCTCATAGTCCTTGAGGTCGAGCGGCACCAGCGTCGCCGATCCGCCCGCGGCCTTGATGGCATCATCGAGTTCCTCGAGGCCACCCACGGTGCGCGCGAGCGCGACGATATGCGCGCCGGCCTTCGTCAGTGCGAGTGCGGTGGCATAGCCGATGCCGCGCGAGGCGCCGGTAACCAGCGCGATACGGCCGGCAAGGGGAGACGGCATCGGCTCTCTCTCGTCATTGCGGTCAAACGAAGCGAGCGCCGGACTCCATAGTGCCCGGATTTGACGATTTCAAATGGCGGCAATTCGGCTTGGAATGCGCGCTGCGCTCGTTTGCGAAGCTTGCCTCAACTCGCTTCTGCGAGCAGCGACAATTGTCGCGTCGATGCCTCCTGCCCGCTGCGGTCAGTTAGCGCGGTCGGATAGTCGCCGGTGAAGCAGTGGTCGGTGAACTGCGGCCGCAGCGGATCGCGCTGCTCGTAGCCCATGGCCCGGTAGATGCCCTCTACCGACAGGAAGGCGAGCGAATCCGCGCCGATGAAACTGCGCATGCCTTCGAGGTCATGCGTCGCCGCCAGAAGCTTGTCGCGCTCGGGTGTATCGATGCCGTAATAGTCGGAGTGGGTGATGGGCGGCGAGGCGATGCGGAAATGCACCTCAGTGGCGCCGGCCTCGCGCATCATCTGCACGATCTTCACCGACGTCGTCCCACGCACGATGGAATCGTCGATGAGCACGATGCGCTTGCCGCTGACGACCGCGCGATTGGCACTATGCTTGAGGCGCACGCCGAGCTGGCGGATGTGCTGGCTCGGCTCGATGAAGGTACGCCCCACATAGTGGTTGCGGATGATGCCGAGCTCGTAAGGGATGCCCGACTGCTGGGCATAACCGATGGCTGCCGGGACGCCGGAATCGGGAACCGGGATGACCACGTCGGCGTCGGCCGGCGCCTCGCGAGCGAGTTGCGCGCCCATCGTCTTGCGCACGTCATAGACGTTGCGGCCGCCGACGACCGAATCCGGACGCGAGAAATAAATGTACTCGAAGATGCATGGCCGCGGCGCCATGGGTGGGAACGGCTTATGCGAGTGCATACCTTCGTCATCGAATACGATGACCTCGCCGTTCTCGACGTCGCGCACGTACTTGGCGCCGATGATATCGAGGGCGCAGGTTTCAGAAGCAAGGATCGGCGAGCTGCCGAGCTTGCCGATGACCAGCGGACGGATGCCGAGGGGGTCGCGCGCGCCGATCAGTTTTTTGTTGGTGAGTCCCACGAAAGCATAGGCACCTTCGAGCTGGCGCAGCCCCTCGATGAAGCGATCGATGAAACGGTTGCGTTTGGCATGGGCGACGAGATGCAGAATGACCTCGGTATCCGAAGTCGACTGCATGATGGCGCCGTCCCGCACCAGCTGGCGGCGCAAGGTGAGCCCGTTGGTCAGATTGCCGTTATGGCCGATGGCAAGGCCACCGCCGTCGAGTTCCGCGAACAGCGGCTGCACGTTGCGCAGGATGGTCTCCCCGGTGGTCGAGTAACGCACATGGCCCATCGCCGACAATCCGGGCAGGCGTTCGATCACCTCACGGCGGGAGAAGTTGTCGCCGACGAGCCCCAGCCGTCGCTCGGAATGGAATCGCTTGCCATCGAAAGAGACGATGCCGGCGGCCTCTTGTCCGCGGTGCTGGAGAGCGTGCAGGCCGAGCGCAGTGATGGCGGCCGCGTCCGCGTGTCCGAATATGCCGAAGACGCCGCACTCTTCACGCAGCCGGTCGCCGTCAAGGTCGAGTCCGGCATCGCTTCGAGTTTCGGTCATCTCATCTCCTCATAACGTCGCGGGCTTGGTCAACGCGCCTTGCCGCGGGTCAACTCCCGCAGACCGGCCCGGTCGGATGCCCCGTAGCCGGCCGCCTCGCTTGGGGCATCGAGACCCGAGCGCTGACCTGCAGCCGACTCGTCCTCGTCCGGCTTCGGCTTCTTCAACCGCTTCAAGATGGTGCTTTCCGGGTCATCCGGCAACATCGACATCAGCCAGTCGCCGGTCCCTTGCAGCACGACGCGCGACTTTGCGCTGCGTACCCACTCGGGCTGGCTGCGATCGGGCACCAGCCAGGCGAAGAACAGAAAAGCGATGACCACGATGATCAGCCCCCGCGCAAGCCCGAACAGAAAGCCGAGGGTTCGGTCGAGCGCACCGATGCGACTGTCCAGCACCATGTCGGAGAAACGGACGGTGATGACCGACACGATCAGCAGCGTGACCAAGAACGTGCCGCCGACTACCACCGCGGCCGCGACGATGTCGTTGTTGAAGTAGGACTTCGCGAATGGCAGCAGCTTGGCATAGAAATAAAGCGTCGCCACAGCTGCAATGATCCAAGCGGCGATCGACAGGATCTCGCGCATGAAGCCGCGGATCATGGCGAGCAGCCCGGAAATCAGCATGACGCCGATCAGGATGATATCGAGTAGGGTAATGGGCATGAGTCCGGATGCTCCGCAGCTTCAGGACGCCGCCGGTCGAATCGGCGATCGAATCGTAGCAACCTCCGCACCTCCCCACTTGGTCCGCAAGCCCGCCGAAGGATCGCCCCAACCCATTAATGTTCCTGCCGTTATCGGCCCGAAGGCCCGATGCAGCCCGCTTGGGGAGTCGGCAGTTTTCGGGCGCTGTATAGCTGGACAGGGAGGCGCCGTCATCCGCCTTCTTGGCCGGCACGCCGATCCCGTCCTCGTCCCTCCCTCCGCCGTGCAGCGATGTCGGCCACCAGGCTCGCCAGGCTGCTCACGGGCGCAAGTGACAAGCCCAACTCGCCCGTTGCTTCTGCGCGCGCGACCTCGGGAAGAATCGCGCGCAAAAAGCCGAGCTTCTGCGCTTCCTTGAGTCTCGCCGCGGCCTGTGTGACCGGCCGCACCGCGCCCGAGAGGGAGATTTCACCGAAGTAGACGGCATCCGCCGGTAACGGCGCATCGGCCAGCGAGGAGACCAGCGCCGCGGCCGCGGCAAGATCGGCGGCCGGCTCCTGGATGCGCAGCCCGCCGGCAACGTTGAGGTAAACGTCGTGGCCCGAGAGCCGCACGCCGCAATGGGACTCGAGCACGGCAAGGACCATCGACAGCCGATTCTGATCCCAGCCATTCACGGCGCGCCGCGGCGTGCCGAGCGAGGTCGGGGCCACCAGGGCCTGGATTTCGACCAGCAACGGCCGGCTTCCTTCGATTCCGGCGAACACTGCGGTCCCGGGCGAGCCGAGGTCGCGCTCGGACAGAAAGAGTTCGGAAGGGTTGGCGATCTCGCGCAGCCCGCCTCCCGTCATTTCGAACACGCCGATTTCATCGGTCGGACCAAAGCGGTTCTTGACCGCGCGCAGAATGCGGAACTGGTGCGAGCCTTCGCCTTCGAAGGAGAGCACCGCGTCGACCATATGCTCCACGACACGCGGCCCGGCGATCTGGCCGTCCTTGGTAACGTGGCCGACCAGGATCACGGCGGCGCCGGAGCGTTTGGCGAACCGGATCAGCGCCTGCGCGCTCGCGCGCACCTGCGTCACCGTGCCGGGAGCCGCCTCGACCAGGTCGGTCCACATCGTCTGGATCGAGTCGATGATGACGAGACGCGGGGTTGTCCGTTCTCCGAGCGTTGCGACGATGTCTTCGACCGAAGTCTCGGCTGCAAGTTCGACTTTTGCCCCCGCAAGGCCGAGCCGCTCGCCGCGCAGTCGCAACTGCGGCACCGCTTCCTCGCCCGAAATGTAAACCGCGCGATGGCCGCCGTGGGCCAGCGCGGCCGCGACTTGGATCAGCAGCGTCGATTTGCCGATGCCGGGATCGCCGCCGAGCAGCAATACCGAGCCGCGCACGAAACCGCCGCCGGTCACGCGATCGAATTCCGCGAGCCCCGACGCAAGGCGCGGCGCGTCGTGTCCGGCGCCTGCGAGCGGTTCGAGCGCAAAGAGTCGCCCCTTGCGTGGGGTGCGTCCGGGCAGCTGTAGGGCGGAATTCTCCTCGGCGATCGTGTTCCATTCGCCACAGGCGTCGCACTTGCCTTGCCAGCGGCCATAGGCCGCCCCGCAGTTCTGGCAGATGAAGCTCGTTTCGCGACGGGCCATGATGCGGCGCTATTGCACGGTTTTGTACGGATACCGTGCGCCCTGAAAGCAGTTCCTATGGCTGGCTTGGGCCGCGTTGCGCTGCTGGCCCGGAATCATCCGCCTTTGTAGACCCGATGGTAGCGTCGTCCGAGATGGGTGAGGACCTCATAGCCAATGGTCCCCATCCCGGCGGCGAGATCGTCCACGCTCAGGCGCCCCCCGATCAAGGTGGCAAAGTCGCCGCGGCGCACGGCGCCCTCGGAAAGATCGGTCACGTCGATGGCAAGCACGTCCATCGACACGCGCCCGGCGACCGGACAGCGTTTGCCGGCGACGACGACCTCGGCCGCCGGCTTGCTCCTGGCAGCGGCGGCGGATCGCAAGAAGCCGTCCGCATAGCCGACGGCGACGATTGCGATCCGGCTTGGCCGCGTCGCTGTGAAAGCCGCACCATAACCGA
>CBFGVM010000055.1:0-14688 GCA_965652015.1 uncultured Alphaproteobacteria bacterium | reverse complement strand
CCTCCGACGGGGACCTGATGGAAGGCGTCAGCCAGGAGGCGATCGCGCTCGCCGGCCATCTCAAGCTCAACAAGCTGATCGTGCTGTTCGACGACAACGGCATCTCGATCGACGGCCCCCTATCGCTTGCCGATTCCGTCGATCAGGTGCAGCGCTTCGCGGCGGCCGGCTGGGCGACAAGCCGCGTCGACGGCCACGATCCCGAGGCGGTCGCCAAGGCGCTCGAGCAGGCGCAGTCCTGCGATCGGCCGTCGCTGATCGCCTGCCGCACCACCATCGGCTTCGGCGCGCCGAGCAAGGCGGGAACCGAGAAGTCCCACGGCTCCCCGCTCGGCAGCGATGAAATCAAGGGTGCGCGGGAACAACTCGGCTGGACGGAGCCTGCCTTCGTCATTCCCGACGAGGTGCGCGACCTGTGGCGCAGCGCGGGGCGAGCCGGCAGGGCAGCGCACCAAGCCTGGAACGCTCGCCTCAACGCGGCATCCTCGACGCGTCGCGCCGAATACGAACGCCGCATTCGCGGCGAGTTGCCGAAGGATAATCTCCTTGCCGCCGTGCGCTCGGTGAAGGAGAAGCTCGCTGCCACGCCAAAAGAGGTTGCCACCCGCGCCGCATCCGAGACTGCGCTCGAAGCGCTGACTGTGGCGGTGCCGGAGATGATCGGTGGCTCTGCGGATCTGACCGGCTCCAACAACACCAAGCCGAAAGGCATGACCGTATTCTCAGCCGCGAACTATTCCGGGCGCTTCATCCACTACGGCGTGCGCGAGCACGGCATGGCCTCAGCGATGAACGGCATGGCATTGCACGGGGGCGTCATCCCCTATTCCGGCACGTTTCTCGTGTTCTCCGATTATTGCCGTCCGGCGATCCGCCTCGCCGCGCTCGCGGGTGAACGCGTCGTCCATGTGATGACCCACGATTCGATCGGGCTCGGCGAAGACGGCCCGACGCACCAACCGGTCGAGCATCTCGCCGCGCTGCGTGCCATTCCGAATCTCTACGTGTTCCGCCCGTGCGACGCGGTCGAGACGATCGAATGTTGGCAGCTTGCGCTGGAGAGGTCGCAATCGCCGAGCGTGCTGGCGCTAACGCGCCAGAATTTGCCGCAGTTGCGCCTTGCGTTTGAGGAGACGAACCGTTGCGCTGCCGGCGCCTACGAGATCGCCGCCGCGGACAACGAGGCCGATGTGTCGCTGTTCGCGACCGGCTCCGAAGTGTCCATCGCGATCGAGGCACACAAGTTGTTGCGTGAGCGCGGCGTCGCTGCCCGCGTGGTGTCGGTCCCCTGCTTCGAACTTTTGCGCGAGCGTCCCGCCGCCGAGCGGCAGAAAATTGTCGGCACTGCGAAGGTCAAAGTCGCGGTCGAGGCAGCGGTGCGCCAAGGCTGGGACGAGATCATCGGCTCGGACGGCGCCTTTGTCGGGATGACGACCTTCGGGGCGAGCGCGCCCTACAAGGACCTCTACCGGCATTTCGGCATCACGCCGGAGAATGTTGCGAAGGCGGCGTTGAGCAAACTCGGCAAGACTTAACAGCTGCGCCGAACGTCCCTATCTAGTGTCTCATGAGCTAACGTGTTCAACGTCTCATGCTGCCGCGCAGCGCTAAAGCCGGGGGCAGCGGGGAGCGAAGGAGCCGGAAATGTCAGTTCGGGTGGGTATCAACGGGTTCGGCCGCATCGGCCGCAACGTGCTGCGCGCAATCGCCGAGGCCGGGCGCAGCGATATCGAGGTGGTCGGCATCAACGATCTCGCCCCAGTCGAGACCAATGCGCATCTGTTGCGGTTCGATTCCGTGCACGGCCGCTTTCCCGGCGAGGTCACGGTCAAGGGCGACGCAATCAACATCGGCAACGGTCCGATCAAGGTAACCGCGATCAAGGACCCGGCAAGCTTGCCGTGGAAGGAACTCGGCGTCGACGTTGCGCTTGAATGCACGGGCATCTTTACATCGAAGGACAAGGCGTCAGCGCACCTTTCCGCCGGCGCCAAGTGCGTCCTCATCTCAGCGCCCGCGGAGGGCGTCGACCTCACGGTCGTCTATGGCGTCAATCACGATAGGCTCACGAAAGAGCACAGGATCGTTTCCAACGCCTCGTGCACCACCAATTGCCTGGCGCCGGTCGCGAAGGTGCTCAATGACGCGGTCGGCATCGACAAAGGCTTTATGACGACGGTGCACTCCTACACCAACGATCAGCCCTCGCTGGACCAAGTGCACAAGGATCTCTACCGGGCGCGCGCCGCGGCGATCAACATGATTCCGACCTCGACGGGCGCGGCAAAAGCCGTCGGGCTGGTGCTGCCGGAACTCGCCGGCAAGCTCGACGGTGTCGCGATCCGCGTGCCGACGCCGAACGTCTCGGTGGTCGACCTGAAGTTCGTCGCCAAGCGCGCCACCACGAAGGACGAAATCAACGGCGCCGTGAAGCGCGCCGCCGAGCAGCAGCTCAAAGGCATTCTCGGCTATACCGACGCGCCCAACGTCTCCAGCGATTTCAACCACGATGCGCACTCATCGGTATTCGCGCTGGACCAGACCAAGGTGATGGACGGTACGTTGGTGCGGGTGATGTCGTGGTACGACAACGAATGGGGCTTCTCCAACCGCATGATCGATACCGCGATCGCGATGGGCAAGCTGATCTGAACCTGCCGGCAATGAGCGAACTTGTTGCCCAGGTTTGGGTCCGGGCGACGGCGCGCACAGGCGGCTGACATGTTCCGCACACTTGACGACGTCGACGTCAGGGGCAAGCGCGTGCTGGTGCGCGTCGATCTCAATGTGCCGGTCGAGGACGGCAAGGTCGCGGACGCAACCCGCATCGAGCGGGTCACTCCCACCATCAGGGAGATTGCGGATAAGGGCGGCAAGGTGATCTTGCTCTCCCATTTCGGACGCCCGAAAGGGCCGGATCCGACACAGTCGCTCAAGCTCGTCACGCCGGCGATCGCCGCCATCCTCAAGCGCCCGGTGGCGTTCGCGGAGGATTGCGTCGGCGAGAAGGCCACCGCCGCAGTGAACGCCATGCAGCCGGGCGACATCCTGTGCCTGGAGAACACCCGCTTTCATCCGGGCGAGGAGCGCAACGATCCAGCTTTTGTCCTGCAATTGGCTGCGCTCGGCGACATCTTCGTCAACGACGCCTTCTCGGCGGCGCACCGGGCCCATGCCTCGGTGGAAGGGCTCGCCCGCAAATTGCCGAACTGTGCCGGCCGCGCGCTGCAGGCTGAACTCGAAGCGCTCACCAAGGTCATGCAGAGCCCAGTCCGGCCGCTCGCGGCGATCGTCGGCGGCGCCAAGGTGTCGACCAAGCTCGATCTGCTCGGCAGCCTGCTCGCCAAGGTCAATATCCTGATCATCGGCGGCGGCATGGCCAATACCTTTCTTGCCGCGCGCGGACATTCCGTGGGCAAATCGTTGTGCGAGCGCGATCTCCTGCCGACGGCGCGCGAAATCATGGACCAGGCGAAAGCCAAAGGCCGCGAAATGGTGCTGCCGGTCGATGCGGTCGTCGCCAAAGAGTTCGCGGCGAACGCGCCCTCGCGCGTGGTCGCGGTGAACGGCGTAGGCGACGACGAGATGATCCTCGACATCGGCCCGCGCAGCATCGAGCATGTCTGCTCGGTACTTGCCCGCGTGAAGACGCTGGTCTGGAATGGGCCGTTCGGCGCGTTCGAACTCGAGCCTTTCGATACGGGCACGGTCGAGATCGCGGAAGCCGCCGCGGAACTCACGGCCGCCGGGAAAATTGTAACGGTGGCAGGAGGCGGTGACACGGTCGCGGCGCTCAACGCCGCCGGGGCGGCCGACCGCTTCACCTACGTCTCAACCGCCGGCGGCGCTTTTCTCGAATGGCTGGAAGGCAAATCTTTGCCGGGCGTCGAGGTGCTGAGGGTCAGATGAGCAACCGATGCAACGATACACCCTTTGCAATGGCGCAAAGAGGCGGCAAAATTGCTCATGAATGCGCAACGTGACGGAGGAGGTCGTGATGAACCTCGCTGAACTCCACAAGGTCGCCGAGGCCATGGTCGCGCCGGGCCGCGGCATTCTCGCCGCCGACGAATCGTCGGGCACCATCAAGAAGCGTTTCGATACCATCGGGGTGGAATCGACCGCCGACAATCGGCGCGATTACCGCGAGCTGCTGTTTCGCGCGTCCGAGGCGATGTCGAAATGCATTTCCGGCGTCATCCTCTACGACGAGACCATCCGCCAGAACGCCAAGGACGGCACTGCACTGGTCAAGCTGATCGCGAACTCGGGGACGATCCCGGGGATCAAGGTCGACAAGGGCACGAAGCCATTACCGTTCTGCCCCGGCGAACTGATCACCGAGGGGCTGGACGGTCTGCGCGAGCGCCTCGTCGAGTATCGCGGGCTCGGCGCCAAGTTCGCGAAATGGCGCGCGGTGATCGATATCGGCCCCGGCATCCCGAGCTACGCCGCGATCATGACCAACGCGCATGCGCTCGCGCGCTATGCCGCGCTCTGTCAGGAGGAGGACATCGTGCCGATCGTCGAGCCGGAAGTGCTGATGGACGGCGATCACGACGCGGACCGCTGCTACGTCGTCACCGAGTGGCTGCTCAAGACGGTATTCGAGCAGCTTTACTATCAGAAGGTGGCCCTCGAAGGCATGGTGCTCAAGCCCAACATGGTGATCGCGGGCAAGAAGGCGAAGAAGCGCGCCGGCGTCGAGGAGGTCGCCGAGAAAACCGTGCGACTGCTCAAGGCCTGCGTGCCAGCCGCAGTCCCCGGCATCGCTTTCCTGTCTGGCGGCCAGTCGGACGAGGAAGCGACCGCGCATCTTGATGCCATGAACCGGATCGGCGGCCTGCCGTGGCGGCTCACGTTCAGTTACGGCCGGGCGCTACAAGCGGCGCCGCAAAAGGCGTGGTCTGGGAAAAGCGAAAACGTCGCCGCTGCCCAGCGCGCCTTCACCCACCGCGCGATGATGAACAGTCTGGCGACGCGCGGGCAGTGGAAGCAGGACTTGGAAAAGAAGGCAGCCTAAAGCGCTAATCCCATCGGCGCGTGTTGCGCGCAAGCTTCGCGCGCCGATCGCGTTGCCGCTGTGGGGATCACGAACGGTTCCCACCCCCGGAGCGGCCTCTTGCGACGTGTTCTAATCCGCCGCGATACGGCGCGACCTTTACCGTCTCGTAGGGTTGAGGCTTTATAAGCGCCCCCAAACTGCCCGATTGCGGGGGCAATCGATATCTTATGGCGTCCCGAGAAAAACCGGCCGAACCGAGGCGCCCCGCTGCGCGCCTTTATCTCGTGACCCCGCAGGATCCTGCCGGGCTCGCGGAGAGACTCGCCGAAGCGCTCGACGCGGCCGATGTCGCCGCCGTGCTGCTGCGCCTGCCGCAGGGTGAGGAGCGCGCGCGCATCGACCATGCCAAGGCACTCGCGCCGACCGTCCAGAATAAGGGCGCGGCGCTGCTCCTGGACGGGCATGCCGATCTCGCGGTGCGCGCCGGCGCCGACGGCGTTCATCTCGGCGGGGTCGAAGCACTCAGGGCCGCGCTGCCGATGCTCAAGCCTGCCTACATCGTCGGCTGCGGCCGACTTACGACCCGGCACGACGCCATGGTCGCGGGCGAAGCCGGCGCCGATTACGTCATGTTCGGCGAGCCCGACGCGACGGGTCGCCGACCCGCGTTCGACGCCGTCGCAGAGCGCGTGGCGTGGTGGGCCGAGCTGTTCGAAATCCCCTGCGTCGGATTTGCCGCCTCGCTCGATGAGGTGGAGCCGCTGGCAGCGGCCGGCGCGGATTTCATCGCCGTGGGGGAGTGCATCTTCGCCGACCAGCGCGGGGATGCCACCGCGATTGCGGACGCGGCACACCGGCTCGCGGTTGCGGAGACGATCGCATGAAATGCGTGCGATACGCCGCCCTGCTGGCGCTCGCGTCCTCGGTCGGCTTGATCGCGTCTGCCACGGCGCAGACGCCTAGCCAATCTACCCCGCCCATGATGCAGCCTGCGGCCAAACCGGCTGCAAAGCCAGCGCCGCTCAAGCCTGCTGCGACGACGCAGGCAACAGCCGCGCGCGAGCCCGATCTCGCCTATGGCGCCTACCAACGCGGCTACTACGTCACCGCTTTTGCGACCGCGACCCGTCGCGTCGAGGAGCTCAAGGACGTGAAGGCGATGACGCTCTTGGGCGAGCTCTACGCCAACGGCGTGGGCATCAGCCGCGACGACAAGAAAGCAGCCGAATGGTATCGGCTGGCCGCCGACCGGGGCGATCGCGAGGCGATGTTCGCGCTCGCCATGTTGCATTTCAGCGGGCGCATCGAATCCGCCAGCCGCGAGGAAGGCGCAAAGCTGCTCGCAACGGCCGCCAAGCTCGGGCATGCCGCCGCGGCCTATGATCTCGGCCTCCTTTACATCGAAGGCCAACTGTTCCCGCAGAATTTCGCCCGCGCCGCCGAGCTCTTCCGCAACGCCGCGCAGGCCGGGAGCCCGGAAGCGCAATACGCGCTCGCGACGCTCTACAAGGAGGGTCGTGGCGTGCCGAAGGATTTGGTCGAGGCGGTGCGACTGTTGGCCGCCGCCTCGCTCGCCGACAACACCGATGCCCAGGTCGAATATGCCATTGCGCTGTTCAACGGAACGGGCGTAGCCAAGAACGAACAGCTGGCGGCGATCCTGTTGGCGAAGGCCGCGCGCAAGGGAAATCCGATTGCGCAAAATCGTCTCGCCAATATTCTCGCCGTCGGGCGCGGCGCGAACGCTAACCCTGTGCAGGCCATCAAATGGCACATCATCGCCAAAGCCGGCGGTGTGAGCGACATCCCGCTCGATGCTTTCGTGCAGCAGCAGCCGCCGGACATCCGCGCCGCCGGCGAGAAAGCGGCGAAGCCCTGGGTCGACGCGCTCAAGGAGCTGCGCCAGTCGCGCTCTTGACGCGCAGCGTCGCTACAGGCAGACCCCACCTTTGACGCAACGCCCGCCCGAGCGGGCATGATGGACACATCGCGGGTTTCCCGCGCGCCGACCATGCTCCGCTCCGCCCTCCTCAATGTGATGATCAAGGCCGCACGCAAAGCGAGCCGCACGCTCAAGCGCGATTTCGGCGAGATCGAGCACCTGCAAGCCTCGCTCAAGGGGCCAGCGAATTTCGTCACCGCCGCCGATCAGCGCGCCGAGGAGATCTTGCGCGAGGAGCTCGAGCATGCGCGGCCGGGCTACGGCTTTCTCGGCGAGGAAGGCGGCGCGCGCGAAGGCAGCGACAAGACCCACCGCTGGATCGTCGATCCGCTCGACGGCACGCTGAACTTCCTCCACGGCATTCCGCACTTTGCGATCTCGATCGGGCTCGAGCGGGAAGGCACGATGGTCGCGGGGCTGGTCTACAATCCGGTCACCGACGAGCTCTTCACCGCCGAGCGCGGCAAGGGCGCCTTCCTCAACGACCAGCGGCTGCGGGTTGCGGCGCGCAAACGGCTTGCCGACGCGGTGGTCGCCTGCGCGCTGCCGCATCCCAGCCGCGGCGATGTGGAACTCACGCGCAACGAGCACAGCGCGGTGCAGGACAGGGTTGCGGGACTGCGCCGGTTCGGGGCTGCCGCGCTCGATCTCGCTTGGGTCGCCGCCGGCCGTCTCGATGCTTATTGGGAGCGCGGCCTGTCGCCTTGGGACATGGCGGCGGGCATCGCGCTGGTGCGCGAAGCCGGCGGCTTCGTGACCGACCTCGACGGACGCGACGAGATGATCAAAACCGGCGGCATTCTTGCTGCAAACGAGGAGATTCACCGGCAGATGCTGCGGGCGCTCAAGGACGCGCCAGAGATCCTGTCCATCGGCCGGCGCTCCTCGGCATGAAGCATGCGCGGCGCGCTCAGGGGCCGCGCCTGCTGTTCCCGCTCCCCCGCGACGAATCAGTTCGCAGCGGCTTGCCTCCGTCGCCGCGCCTTTGCGGGATGTCCCGCAGTGCAACGCGCCACCCCGGCGCGCGGGCCAAACGCCAGTTAACCCGCTAGGCCGCGACGATCTTACGCGGTTTTCCTCGGCGCCAATCGCCGACCGCGGCGCAGCGCCCCTCCATCGGCGCGCTTCTCCTTTCTTCCGCCGCGGCCCTGCCTTATTGTGAGTCGAGTGAGGGGCGCTGATCATGGCGCAAGAGATCGATCCCTTTAAGCTGTCCTCACCCCGGATTTTCCTCGTCCGGATGGTGGTATTTCTGACGCTGTGCGCGCTCGTCGTGATCGTGCTCTACAAGCAGATTTGGACGGCGTTTCTCGCCAATGCGGTGCTCAATGCCTTGATCATCGGCGTGCTGGCGATCGGCATCGCACTCGCGTTCCGCCAGGTGATCCGGCTATTCCCCGAAATCGATTGGGTGAACGGGTTCCGGCTCGCCGACCCGGGCTTGGCGGTGGAACGCCCGCCGGTATTGCTCGCGCCCATGGCCGTGCTGCTGCGCGACCGCATCGGCCGCATGGCGATTTCCGCCCAGGTGATGCGTAGCATCCTCGATTCGATCGCGGCCCGCTTGGATGAAGCGCGCGATACCTCGCGCTACATGACCGGCCTGCTCGTGTTCCTCGGCCTGCTGGGCACGTTTTGGGGCCTGATTGAGACCATGGGCTCGGTCGGCAACGTGATCAACAGCCTCAAGCCGGGCGGCGATGCGGCCGCCATATTCGAGTCGCTCAAGGAGGGCCTCGCCGCTCCGCTCGGCGGGATAGGAATTGCGTTCTCGGCATCGCTGTTTGGACTTGCCGGCTCGCTCGTGCTCGGGTTCCTCGACCTGCAGAGCAGCCAGGCGCAGAACCGCTTCTATACCGAGCTCGAGGATTGGCTTTCCACCACCGTGCGTGATCTCGGCGTGGGCGGCGACGTCGCCGCGCCCGGACCGGGCGCGGTATCGGGCGACCTGCGAATAGCAATCGAGCGGCTGCGGGAAGCCATTACCGATGGGGGCTCGCGGGCAACCACCACCGCCATGGCCAACCTCGCAGAAGCGATCCAGGGGCTGGTGCATCACATGCGCAGCGAGCAGCAGATGATCCGCGACTGGGTCGATTCGCAGGCCCAGCAGCATCGCGAGGTGCGCCGCCTGCTCGAAATTCTCGTGCGCGAAAACGTCAACAAGTAAAAACCGAAGGACAGCTCAAGTAGGATCCCATGGCTCTCGCACGCGCCCGCCGCGACGGCGGCATGAATTACTGGCCGGGATTCGTCGATGCCCTCTCGACGTTCATCCTTGCCGTCATCTTTCTGCTGACAGTGTTCGTGTTCGTGCAGTTTTACCTGACCCAGGAGGTCACCGGCAAAGACACCGCGCTCAACCGCCTCAACGCGCAAATTGCCCAGCTCACCGAGCTTCTGTCGCTGGAGAAGACCGGCAAGCTCGGCCTTGAAGAGCAGCTGAGCATGTTGCGATCGAGCCTGACGGCGGCCGAAGGCGAGCGCGACCGCTTTAAGGGCCTTTATGACGGGATCGGTGGCGGCGACGCCCAGGGCAAGGCCGCCGAGCTCAGCGGTCAGCTCGACACGGAGCGGCGGCTCAGCGCCCGGGCGCTGGCGCAGGTCGAGGTGCTCAATCAGCAGATCGCGGCGCTGCGGCGCCAGCTTGGCGCGCTCGAAGCGGCACTCGAAGCCAGCGAGAAAAAGGACAAAGAATCGCAAGGCCGGATTGCCGAGCTGGGCCAACGGCTGAACGTAGCGCTCGCGCAGCGGGTGCAAGAACTCTCGCGATACCGTTCCGACTTCTTCGGACGACTGCGCGCCATTCTCGGCAATCGCCCCGACATTCGCATCGTCGGCGACCGTTTCGTGTTCCAGTCGGAAGTGTTCTTCGACACGGGGAGGGCCACCCTCGACAAACCTGAGGGCCTCGCGGAGCTGGACGGTCTCGCCATCGCGCTGCTCGAACTGGAAAAGAAAATTCCGGGCGAGATTGCCTGGGTACTGCGGGTCGACGGCCACACCGACGTGCGGCCGATCAACAGCCCGCAATTCAGGAGCAACTGGGAGCTTTCGGTCGCGCGCGCGATCTCGGTCGTGCAATACCTCATCGGTAAGGGCGTATCGCCGCAACGGCTCGTCGCGGCGGGTTTCGGCGAATTCCAGCCCATCGATCCCGACAAGACCGAGGAGGCCTTTGGCCGCAATCGCCGTATCGAGCTCAAGCTCACGGAGCGGTGAGGTCGAGCGCGTGCAGACGAGCGAGCGCATCCCGGCGGACGCGATGGTCCGCCCCTCCTTCACGCTCCGCCGCTATACGCCTGCCGACGAGACCGCGGCGATCGAATTATGGCGGCGTACCCGGCAAATCGCCTATCCCCACATCAATTTCGACCAGAGGGTCGACTGGTGGCGGCAGCGTTGGCGCGAGGAACTCGTCCCGGCGGCAACGATTGCGGTGGCGGAAGCGGACGGAAAAATGCTCGGCTTCATCACCGTCGATCCGAGCACCTTCGATATCGACCAGACGGTGGTCGCGCCGGAAGCGTGGGGACTGGGCGTCGCCGCCGCCCTCATCGCCGAAGCCAAACGCATCTCGCCCAGCGGCCTCGACCTGCACGTCAACAAGGACAACGCGCGCGCCATTCGCTTTTATGAAAAGCACGGCTTCGTCATCTCCGGCGAAGCGCTCAATTGGCGTTCGGGCGCCCCGGTGCACAAAATGAGCTGGCGGCCCTGACGGTATTCGCGCGCGGACCTCCGAGGAGTCGCGCAAGAGGTCAGGCCTGAAATTGCAACCGCGCCAGCCGGGCATAGAGCCCGTTTGCGGCAACGAGCTCGTCGTGCGTGCCCTCCTCGACGATGCGGCCCGCCTCCATCACTAGAATGCGGTCGCAGGAGAGCACGGTTGCGAGCCGATGTGCGATGACGAGCGTCGTGCGGCCCTGGATCAGCCGCCCGAGCGCGTCCTGCACCAGCGTCTCGCTCTCGGCGTCGAGCGCGGAGGTCGCCTCGTCGAGCAGGAGGAGCGGCGCCGCGCGCAAAATGGCGCGGGCGATGGCGATACGCTGGCGCTGGCCGCCCGACAGCGTCACCCCGCGCTCGCCGACCGCGGTATCGAATTTTTGCGGCAACAGGCTGATGAACTCCAGCGCGTGTGCGAGCTCGGCCGCGCGCTCGACGTCCGCATCGCTGGCATCGGGGCGGCCGAAACGAATGTTGTCGCGGATCGAGGCGGCGAACACGACGGCGTCCTGCGGCACCAACGCGATCCGCCGCCGCAGTTCGAGCGGATCGACATCGACCAGCGGTACCCCGTCGAATGTGATCACGCCGGACGACGGATCGTAAAACCGCAGGATGAGATGAAAGATGGTGCTCTTGCCGGCTCCCGACGGGCCGACGATGGCAACCTTTTCGCCCCGGCGCACCCCGAACGACACGCCGTCGAGCGCCGGAGTTGTCGGGCGCGCCGGATAACAAAAGCGGACGTCGGCAAAGGCGATTTCCCCGCGCGGGGGCTCCGGCAGCGCGATCGGCCGCGCCGGGGGTACGATCGCCGCCCGCACGTTCAAGATCTCGAACAGCCGCTCCGCCGCGCCCGAGGCCTGTGACAACTCGCCCCAGACCTCCGAAAGCTGGCCCAGCCCCGCGGCGGCCAACACGGCATAGAGCACGAACTGGGACAGCCGCCCCGCGCTCATGCGGCCGGCGAGCACGTCCTGCGCGCCGACCCACAGCACGACGACGACGCTGGCGGATACCAGGAAGATCGCAATCGCCGTGAGGATCGCCCGCGCCTTGATCGAATCGCACGCGGCGCGGAAGGCGCGCTCGACCGCGGCGCCGAAACGGCTCCTGGCCAGCCCCTCGTTCGTGAACGCTTGCAGCACGCGCACCGCACCGATCAGCTCGGACGCATATGCGCTGGCATCGGCGAGCGTGTCTTGCGCCCAACGCGAACGACGCCGCACCGCGCGACCGAAGCCGTAGAGTGGCAGCACGATCACGGGAATGGCGGCGAGCACGAAGGCGGAAAGACGCGGGCTTGTGACAACCATCATGATTGCCGCCCCGACGAAGAGGACCGAATTGCGCAAGGCGACGGACACGGAAGCGCCGACTGCGGCCTTGATCTGGGTGGTGTCGGCGGTGAGCCGCGAGATCAATTCACCGCTCTTGGCCTCATCGAAATAGGCGGGCGATAGCGAGACGAGATGGCCGAACACTCCCTCGCGCAGATCGGCCACGATGCGCTCGCCCAGCGTGGTTACGAGGTAAAAACGCGCGGCGCTTGCGAGCGCCAGCAGCGCCACGATGCCGATCATGACGGCGAAATAGCTGTCGATGAGGCTCGCGCTCTCGCGCGAGAACCCGAAATCGATCATGCGCCGGACCGCGACCGGTAGGACGAGCGTCGTGACCGCGGCGACAAGCAGCGCGGCGAGCGCCGCGACCGCGTGCCAGCGGTAGCGCGCGATGTAGGGGATAAGCGACAGCAGCGGCTTGAGCCTCCGGCTCTGCTGCCGTTCGGACGCGGGCGCTCGCTGCGGCGCATCTGTTGCGATCTCGCGCGCCGCGTCTCGCTCGACGACGTTCATCTCATCGGCCATTTGGAGCTTCGGCACGAAAGCGGCCGAAGCCGGCGCGACAATGCCCCGGCGGATGGCGGGTGGCAATCGGCCGGCGAAGCTCAGTTCCGGCGCGGCGATGCCGGCGGGGGGGCCGCCAAGGCCGCGCCTTGTCTCCCATGCCGGCCTAGGTTATAGAGCCGCGACTTTTCACCGCGCGAAGGCGTCGCGCGCAGGATGATCGCCCATGAAACCCGACCTGCATCCGGACTATCACACGATCAAGGTGGTGATGACCGACGGCACCGAGTTCACCACGCGCAGCACGTGGGGCAAGGAAGGCGACACGTTGCACCTCGACATCGATCCGAAATCGCACCCGGCATGGACCGGCGGTCAGCAGCAGCTGGTCGACCGGGGCGGGCGGCTTTCGCGGTTCCAGAAGAAATTCGCAGGTATCGGGCTCAAGAAATAACGCTCGCGCCGCACGCGCCAAAACCCCCGCGCTTACGCGCGGGGGTTTTTCTTTTCCAATCCAGCCCTCTATCTGGACATCGCCCAGGTTCCTGTTTGGCCCCTGCGCGCCCCCACCGTTGGGCTGGCGAAAGCTCGTTGCCTCCGAACTTCGGCTCGACAGGAGGTGACACGGAGGGTCAAAACGCGGACTTGTTTTCGATCAGCTGCTCAGCGCGGGCGGGCAGCCGCGGTCGAGGCTGGTTTTGGTTCATCGCCCGCCTTCCAATTCGCGAGCGGGAAGATATCGGGAGTTTCACTGCCCTTGTGAGTCCAGGGATCGACCGTCCAGAGCTCGTTGGTCTTGCGATCCCTGATCACTGCCGTGTTGTGCGGACCCTCGCTGAACAGAAACCGAGACACCGGCGCGGCAATGCTATGGTGCCGCAACAATTTGAGCTGATCGAGAATGAGCAGGAGTGAATTCGTGTTGATGGTTGTATCGATGCAGTCGAATTGCCCGCGATTGCCGGCCAAACCGACCAAGGGGCCGGCCCGCGCGACGCGGTTTGCAGTGCCGGTGATCGGGGCAATGCGCTGTTCAAACCACGCCTCGGTCCGTCCTATTGCCGCTCTTTCCGCCTGAGCCGACGCAGCGCCCGACGCCATGATCGCGGCCATCTTGGCGTGATCGGCGCTCCCGAGAGCGATCTCGGTGCGGAAGGCGCATCCGAAACCATGGCAAATGACGACGCGGGAGGGGCTCGGAGACGCGAGCGACCACTCCCTGAGCATGGCCATGACCGCAGGATCAACTTCGCCGGCGACGGCGGGTGCCGCAGCCAGCAGCAACGCGACGAGCACCATCGCGAAGTAGCGCACGCCCACCTCCCCGATGAAACCCCTGAGACGAATCTACAAAGCGGCCGGGCCCCGGCAAAGGTGGGGCAGGCCGCAAGACACAGGGTTATGTCAGTTTCTGGGAAAGCGTGACTTATTTGCCAGCCCGCCGGCGCAAGCGCAGCGGTAGCTCACAGCTGATGGAAATTACAGCGCTTTTGGCGAGGAGCATGCAGCAGCTGGTGGGATTAAACGCGAGATCCGATCGGCAGCGACACTCACAGAGCTTTCTCGATGTGGCCGACATCTCTCCGCCGAGTCCGGCGGCGGTGTTGCGACGCTAGACCCCCCGCAACGCCAACTCGATTTCGCTTCGCTCAATGCGTGCTACCAGCTTTGTGCGAAGCAGCACGGAGCGTTCATGCTCGATTAAGTCGCCGCACATTACGCTGGCACACAAATGCGCATTTCCGGCCGCCACGCCAAAGCGTGGTCCTTAGCGGGATAGCCAAAGGCCGGACTCATCTAGCGCGTGCCCGCCGTCCAGTCGCCAGGCCACTCGCTGTGCGCGGCAGTCCGTTTACCGCCCACGTCCCCATCACCACGCGCCCAGCGTGATGCAGGTGAGTGAAATCGGTGCGCGCTGAGCGCAAACTTTCGTGCGAGTTCAGTCAATCGCGTCGCCAGACTGAGCGCAGTGAAATGCGACGCTACGACTGCTGCGGCCGCCGCCTGCCGACTGCCCTACCAAGGAAGCGCGGCCCAGTCTAAACTGGGAGCGCTGCTCCAGGATCCGGATTTCCTCGCCGCTTGCGAAAAGCGCAAGCTGATGGTCGAGGGGGCGACCGGTGAGGAGATCGACGAGATCGTGCGCGAGACGTTGCGATTGCCGCAGG
>CBFGVM010000054.1:0-14694 GCA_965652015.1 uncultured Alphaproteobacteria bacterium | reverse complement strand
GGCGCAGGTTGGCGCAAGGCGGCAGGTGTTGATCGAATCCGGTGAACTCGGCCGTACCGAGCATTTCACGCGGGTACGCCTTGCCGCTGCCATGGAGCCTGGCCTTGTCGCCGACGTCACCGTTGCCGGCCACGATGGACGGCAGCTCCTCGCTGCATAAGCGAATGCGAGACTATTCCTTCGCCCACGTGGTATAAGCCAGAGGTCCTCGGGAGCCCGATATGTCGGAATTTCGCGATCACATCGTCACCAGCGTCGAGACGCTCGAGCGCATCTATGGTGAGCCGTACGGGCCATCGATCGCCAAGGAGACCGACCGCATCACCGCCCATTACCGCGCCTTTATCGAGGCGGCGCCGTTCTTTGCGCTCGCCACTGCGGGCTCTGATGGCCTCGATTGCTCCCCCCGCGGCGACGCGCCGGGCTTCGTCCGCGTCCATGACGAGAAGACGCTGCTTGTGCCCGACCGGCGCGGTAATAACCGCATCGACAGTCTGCGCAACATCTTGCAAGACCCACGGGTCGCGCTCCTGTTCCTGATCCCGGGCTGTGGCGAGACCATCCGCGTCAACGGCCGTGCCGCGATCTCGATCGATCCGGAGCTGGCGCAAGGCTTTCTCGTCAACGGCAAGAGCCCGCGCGCCGTGCTCGTCGTTTCCGTCGACCGCGTCTTCTTTCAATGCTCCAAGGCGATCGTGCGCTCGCAGCTGTGGGAGCCATCGCGCCATATCGATCGCAAGAGCCTGCCGAGCAACGGCACAATTTTGGCCGAGTTGACCAACGGCCGACTCGGCGGCGCGGCTCACGATCGCGCGGCGCCCGAGCGTCTGAAAGTGACGCTGTACTGAGGCGCGCCACGGCCGACGCAGTCACGCGGCTGATTCACCCGGCCATCCGCACGCATGTAATAAGTGCTGCATGTGTGGCGGCACGGGCGCGGTGACGCGGATCGGCGCGCGGTTTTTGTAAAGCGGCACCACGACTTCGCGTGCATGCAGGTGCAGGCCGGGCGTCTGTGTCCGCGGGGCGCTTCCGTAGACGCTGTCGCCGATGATCGGCCATCCCATGGCAGCGCAGTGCACGCGCAGCTGATGGGTGCGGCCGGTGAGGGGCTCGAGCGCGAGCCAGCTGATGTCCGTGCCACTCGATGCGGCGCCCGCCGGGTCGTTACGCGCAGCAACATCTCGGGTGCGTCCCATCACTTTCCACGTGGTGACTGCCGGCTGACCGGTCGGATCGTGCTTCATCCACCAGCCGCGCGTCGCGTCCTTGCGGCCGAGGGGAAGGTCGATGCGGCCCTCCTCCTGCGTCGGTCCGCCCGCGACCACTGCCCAATAGCTCTTGCCGACGCGTCCGCCCTTGAACAGCCGCCCGAGCGCCGCTAACGCCTTGCGATGGCGACCGAGCACAAGACAGCCGGAAGTGTCGCGATCGAGTCGATGCGCGAGCGCGGGCGGGCGCGGCAACCCGAAACGCAGCGCGTCGAAATAGTCTTCCAGACTCTCGCCGCCTTTAGGACCCTTGTGAACCGCCAAACCCGCCGGCTTGTCGAGCACCAGCATCAGGCCGTCGCGATAGATGAGCCGAGCTACTATCTCTTCCGCGGTCATCGTCACTTACCAAGCTTGGGCGAAACCGCTATCACGATCATCATCTCAAGCGAACCAGTAGCCTATGAACGATCAACCGGTAGAGAAACAAAGTTGGTGGCACCGGCTCAGCGGAGGGCTCAAGCGCACCTCGGCTTCGATCGGCGGCGCTGTCGCCGATCTTGTCGCCAAGCGCAAGCTGGACGAGCCGATGCTCGAGGAGATCGAGGATGTGTTGATTCGCGCCGATCTCGGCATCGAGAGTGCGGCAAAGATCGCCGCTGCGGTGGGCGAAGGGCGCTACGACAAGTCGATCACGGCCGATGAGGTGAAAGCGGTTGTCGCGGCTGAAGTGGAAAAGGTGCTCATCCCGGTGGCCAAGCCGCTCGGGATCGGCGGGCCGAAGCCTTTCGTCGTTCTCGTCGTTGGCGTCAACGGCTCCGGCAAGACGACGACCATCGGCAAGCTCGCGGCCAAGTTGCGCGCCGAGGGCCGTTCGGTCATGCTTGCCGCCGCGGATACGTTCCGCGCAGCCGCCATCGATCAGCTGAATATCTGGGGCGGGCGCACAGGCGCCTCGGTCATCGCGCGCGCGCCGGGCGCCGATGCCGCTGGCGTCGCCTTCGATGCGCTCGCCGAAGCGCGCGGCGAGGAGATCGACGTGCTGCTCGTCGACACCGCCGGTCGCCTGCAGAACAAGGCGGTACTGATGGATGAACTGCAGAAGATCGTTCGCGTGATGCAGAAGGTCGATCGGACGGCACCGCATGCCGTGCTGTTGGTGCTCGATGCCACGGTCGGGCAGAACGCGCTCTCCCAGGTCGAGGTTTTTCGCGACCTTGCCGGCGTCACCGGGCTCGTGATGACCAAGCTCGACGGCACCGCTCGTGGCGGCATCCTGGTCGCTATTGCCGCGAAATACGGCTTGCCGGTCCATTTCATCGGCGTGGGTGAAGGCGTCGACGATCTCGCGCCGTTCTCGGCCAAGGACTTCGCACGGGCGATCGCGGGAATTGATTAAAATCGCTCGGCGGTGAAGGTCCGATGGCAATTGCCTTGTGGCGGCGCTAAATGAGCGGCCATGAACCCGAAAAATCAGCCGCTCAATCCTCTCCTCAAGCTCGTGCTCGACCTCGGGCCGTTGCTGCTGTTCTTCTTCGCCAATTCGCGTCCAGCGCTGTTCTTGCCGTTCGTCTCGCCGCTTCTTCCGGGGGACATTGCGTCCGATGAGCGCACCGGCATCTTCGTCGCAACCGCCGTATTCATGGTCGCCGTGGTGGTGGCGCTCGCGGTGTCGTATGCGCTCACGCGGCATCTACCCGTCATGCCGCTCGTCACCGCAGTGATCGTGCTGGTGTTCGGCTCCCTGACTCTCCTGCTGCACGATGAGCACTTCATCAAGCTCAAACCCACCATCATTTATCTGTTGTTTGCCGCAGTGCTGCTCGGCGGCCTCGCCTTCGGCAAGCCGCTGCTCGGGATGGTTTTCGATTCCGTCTTCCATCTCACCGAGGAGGGTTGGCGCAAGCTGACCCTGCGCTGGGCGCTGTTCTTCTTCGCGCTTGCGATCCTCAACGAGATCGTGTGGCGCTCGCAGTCAACCGACGTTTGGGTGAGCTTCAAGGTGTTCGGCGTGGTTCCGCTCACTTTCGCTTTCGCCGCTTTGCAATATCCGCTGTTGACGAAGTATGCCGCGCCCGAGAAAGCCGAAGAGCGATGACTATGGATGGGCGAGCGCCTTCTCGATGGCGGGTTGCAGAGCTGTCTTGAGATTGTCAGGCGTTACCGGTCCGATCAGCTTGTAGGCGATGCGGCCGTCGCGCCCGATGACGAACGTTTCGGGCACCCCGTATACGCCCCATTCGATGGCGGCGCGGCCGTTGCCGTCGGTTCCGTTGGCGGCAAATGGATTGCCGTACCGGCCGAGAAAGCGCCGCGCATTGTCCGGCTGGTCCTTGTAGTTCATTCCAACCACGCGCAAGCGCGGGTCCGCCGCGACCGTCATGAGCAGCGCCGCTTCCTCCCGGCAAGGCACGCACCATGAGGCCCACACATTCAGAACCGTGACGTGGCCTTGAAACTCCGCACTGTCGAGGCCGGGTATCGCCTTGCCGTCGCGCTCGAGGCCGGGAAGCGGTGGCAGATCGGTGCGCGGGGCCTGATGCCCGATCAAGGCCGAGGGGATACGCGAAGGATCGCCGGCGCCGAGTCGCAACACGAACAGTATGGCAAGCGCGAGGAACGCAACGAGCGGCACCAGCACAAGCATGCGGCGTCGCCACGCGCCCGCATCCTTTTCGACTGCGCTGCTCTCCATCAATTCACCACTTCTCCCCATCACCGCGTTGCGAGCGACGTGTAATGCCCTGCGCTTCGAAGTCGTCCAGCATGCGGATCAAATGCCGGCGATCGAGCAGGATCCACACGACCAGTCCAGCCACGATTGCGATCGCGGCGGCATAAGCAGTCACGATGAAGGCGGCATGCGGACCGAGGTGCATCATGATGGTCCTGCGCGGACCCCGGCCTGCAGCATCATCAGCGCGCGCACGCGCCGCCGCATGATCTCGTTGCGCATCGCGGCCAAGTGTAACGTCATAAATAGCAGGATGAATGCAACAGCCATGACGATGAGTGGTACGAGAATCGCAGAATGGATTGTCGGGCCGTCAAGGCGCAGCACCGAGGCCGGCTGGTGCAGCGTGTTCCACCAGTCCACCGAGAACTTGATGATCGGGATATTGATCGCGCCCACGAGCGTCAGTACTGCGGCTGCCCGCGCCGCCTGCGTCGGGTCATCGATGGTGCGCCACAATGCGATCACGCCGAGATACATCAGAAACAGGACCAGCACCGAGGTCAGCCGCGCGTCCCAGACCCAGTAGGTTCCCCACATCGGCCGGCCCCACAGCGAGCCGGTGACGAGGCACATCAGCGTGAACGCCGCACCGATCGGGGCTGCGGCCTTGGCGGCGACGTCGGCGAGCGGATGCCGCCAGACCAGCGTGCCCAGCGCGGCGGCGCTCATCAATGCCCAGGCGAAAATGCCGAGCCACGCGGCCGGCACGTGAACGAACATGATCTTTACCGTCGCGCCCTGCTGGTAATCGTCGGGCGCGAGGAAGGCCTGGCTGATGCCGACGGCAAACGCCAGCGCCGTCGCCGCCGAGAGCCAAGGCAAGGCGCGGCTGGTGAGAGCCACGAAGCGGGACGGATTGGCAAGCTCGATCAGGCTCATTCTTGTGCGTCGTTCCCAGTTATGCCCTGTGCCGGCGGCAGCGCGGCAAGCCCTTCGCTCACCATCATGTTGTTCAATATCGCGCTCATGCCAGCCCCTGCCGTAGCGCGATGGCGGCGGCGACCGGGCCGATGACGAGACTTATCAAGGTTAGCGCGCATAGAATACTAAACGGCGTGCCGAACGGGACCGGTCCGACAATGGCGGCGTTCGAGGCGGCGACGCCGAAGATCAGCACGGGAACAGTCAACGGCAGGACGAGAATTGCAAGCAGGAGACCGCCGCGCCGCAACGCAACCGTGAGAGCCGCCCCGATAAGACCGATGAAGGTCAGTGCCGGCGTGCCCGCGAGCAAGGTGACCGCGACCGCCCCGGTTGCCTTCGGGTCGAGGTTGAGCAGAAGGCCGAGCAGCGGCGCGGCAACGACGAGCGGCAAGCCCGTGGTGAGCCAGTGTGCGAGCGCTTTGACGGAAATCGCGAGCTCGAGCGGGACCCGCGCTGTCAGCATCAAGTCGAGCGAGCCATCCTCGTGATCGATCGCAAGCAGGCGGTCGAGGGCGAGCAGGCTCGCGAGCAGTGCCCCGAGCCACAGGATCGCGGGCCCCATGCGCGCGAGCAGGGCAAGGTCGGGGCCGACGGCGAACGGCACCAGCGTGACGACGATCAGAAAGAACAGCACGCCAATCAATGCGCCGCCGCCCACCCGCACGGCGAGCCGCAAGTCGCGGACGATAAGCGCGCCGAGCGCCGTCATAGCTGGGTCCATTGAGCCGGTTGCTGCCCCAGGCGCAGTTCCTGCGCCCCATCCAATCCGATCGGGCCGTGGCTGGCCGCGAGAATCAGTCCGCGGCCGGCGAGATGGGCACGCATGAGTTCGGTGAGCATCGCTTGCGCCGCGCCATCGAGCGCAGACGTCGGCTCATCGAGTAGCCAGATCGGCCGCTCGATTGCGATGAGACGCGCAACCGCGAGGCGACGCCGTTGTCCGGCGGACAGATAGATTGCCGGAACGTGCGCGAGCCGGTTAAGGCCGACGGCGGCAAGGGCGGCGTCGCTCTTTTGCGCGTCACCGCCCAAAAACGCCGCCCAGAAGCGGAGATTCTCCCGCACCGACAGCGACGGCTTCAATGCGTCTTGATGTCCGAGATAGTGCGCTTGCTCGCCGATGGTCAGTTCCAAATCGCAGCCCTCAAGTTCGATGCGGCCCCGCTGCGGCTGCACAAGGCCGGCAACCAAGCGCAACAGGGAGGATTTGCCCGCCCCATTGGGGCCCGTCACCAGCAGTGCTTCGCCCGCGTCGACCGCAAAACTGACCCCGCGAAAGACCTCCCGGCCCCCTCTCACGCAGGTGAGATCGGACCCTACGAGCCGCATGACCTACGGGTCCCCGGCACGCATCCATGGGGACACGGGCTTTCCCGGAAATTGCCGGGGCTTCCAAGTCGATTGGCCGCGCCTCTCGCCGGGACCGGAAGCCGAAAAAACCCTGATTCTATGCCCATGTCGTTGGTGAGCGTCGATTTTCTGGAACGGCACAAAAAAAGACCCTATAAGCCATCGTCCCGCGACCCTTATCAACCCGCGCGGACTCGCGACCGGTGACGGGGAAGCGCTTCCGGTAGATTCCTACCGTTCGAGCCGCTCCTCTCCCGGTTGGATGGGACCCGATCACAATGACCTCACTCGACAGTTTTCGCTGCTGCAGACCCCTCAAGGTGGGTAACAAAACGTACGCCTATTACAGCCTGCCGAGCGCGGAGAAGAACGGACTCAAGAGCATCTCGCGGCTGCCGTTCTCCATGAAGGTGCTAGTGGAAAATCTGTTACGCAACGAAGATGGCCGCTCGATTACCAAGGAAGACATCCAGGCTGTTGCGCAGTGGCTCAAAACCAAGACGTCAGAACGCGAGATCGCCTTTCGTCCCGCGCGCGTGTTGATGCAGGATTTCACCGGAGTGCCGGCTGTGGTGGACCTCGCCGCGATGCGCGACGCCATGAAGATGCTTGGCGGCGATCCGAAGAAGATCAATCCGCTCGTTCCGGTGGATCTCGTCTGCGATCACTCGGTGTCGGTTACGTTCTTCGGCAGCAACAGTGCGGTCAAGAAGAACGTCGAAGAGGAATACAGGCAGAACCGGGAGCGGTACGAATTCCTCAAATGGTCGCAGAAATCATTCGACAACTTCCGTGTCGTTCCGCCTGGCACCGGCATCTGCCACCAAGTCAATCTGGAATATTTGTCGCAGACGGTGTGGAGCAAGAAGGACAAGGTCAAAATCGACGGCAAGCCGGTCGTGATGGATGTCGCCTATCCGGATACATTGGTCGGCACCGATTCGCACACCACAATGGTCAATGGCCTCGCCGTGCTCGGCTGGGGCGTCGGCGGCATCGAGGCCGAAGCTGCCATGCTCGGTCAGCCCTATTCGATGCTGTTACCTGAGGTCATCGGCGTCAAGCTCACCGGCAAACTCAAGGACGGGGTGACTGCCACCGACCTCGTGCTCACCGTCACCCAGATGCTGCGCAAGCGCGGAGTCGTCGGCAAGTTTGTCGAATTTTTTGGCCCTGGGCTCGCCAATCTGTCGATCGCCGATCGAGCGACCATCGGCAATATGTCGCCGGAATACGGTGCGACCTGCGGCTTCTTTCCGGTGGATGACGATACCCTGAGATATCTTGCGGATACGGGCCGGCCAACCGCGCAGGTCGCCTTGGTTGCCGCCTATACCAAGGCGCAGGGGATGTTCCGCACCAAGTCGACGCCGGACCCGATCTTCACCGACGTGCTCAAGCTCGAATTATCGCAGGTGGAGCCTTCGCTCGCCGGGCCCAAGCGCCCGCAAGATCGCGTGGCGCTCAAGGACGTCAAGGCGGGATTCGCGCTGGCAATGGAGAAAGAGTTCAACAAGGGCGGCGACGGAGGCAAAGATATCTTCGATCTGCACCCCTCGCTCGCCACATCCCTCGACAAGAATTTCACCAAGGCCGGTCCACCGAAGCGGGTGTCGGTTCAAGGCCGGCAGCACGATCTTGGCCACGGCGACGTGGTCATTGCCGCCATCACCTCCTGCACCAACACGTCGAACCCGAGCGTGATGGTTGGAGCCGGGCTGCTCGCGCGCAAGGCGCTGACGAAAGGCTTGACGGTCAAGCCATGGGTGAAGACCTCCCTGGCGCCGGGTTCGCAGGTCGTCGCCGACTACCTCGAAAAGTCCGGGCTGCAGAAGGACCTCGACAAGCTAGGCTATAATCTCGTCGGGTTCGGCTGCACCACCTGCATCGGCAATTCCGGTCCGCTCGCGCCCGAGATTTCCAAGGCGATTAACGATAAGGATCTCGTCGCCGCCGCCGTGCTCTCCGGCAACCGCAACTTTGAAGGTCGCGTCAATCCCGACGTGCGTGCCAACTATCTGGCCTCGCCGCCGCTGGTCGTTGCCTATGCGCTCGCTGGATCAATGTATTCCGATCTCGTAAAGCAGCCGCTCGGGCTGGATAAGAAGGGTAAGAAGGTCTTCCTCAAGGATATCTGGCCATCCAGCCGCGAGATCGACGGCGTCATTCGCAAGACGCTGAACAAGCAAATGTTCACCAAGAAATACGCCGATGTCTTTAAGGGTGATACCAACTGGCGCGGCATCAATGTGAAGGGAGGATTGACTTACAATTGGGATAAAAAGTCCACTTACGTGCAGAACCCGCCCTACTTCGTCGGCATGGGGCGACATCCGGCACCGCTTACCGACATCGTCGATGCGCGGGTGCTGTGCCTTTTGCTCGATTCCATCACCACCGACCACATCTCACCGGCTGGCTCGATCAAGATCGATTCCCCGGCCGGCAAGTACCTGCTCGAGCACAAAGTGAAGCCTGCCGATTTCAATCAATACGGTACCCGCCGCGGCAATCACGAAGTGATGATGCGCGGCACCTTTGCCAACATTCGTCTTAAGAACCAGATGGTTCCCAGGGTGGAAGGCGGCGTGACCACGCATTACCCATCACGCCAGCGCATGTCGATCTACGACGCCGCCATGCGTTACAAGAACGACAAGATTCCGCTCGTCGTTTTCGCCGGCAAGGAGTATGGCAGCGGATCCTCGCGCGATTGGGCGGCCAAGGGACCCAGTCTGCTCGGGGTGCGTGCGGTGATTACTCAGTCGTTCGAGCGCATCCATCGCTCCAACCTCATCGGCATGGGCGTGCTACCCCTTTGCTTCGAGGAAGGCACGTCGTGGCAGTCGCTCGGTCTCAGGGGCGATGAGCAGGTGACGATCCGCGGGCTGCATGGCGAGATCAAGCCGCGCCAGCGTATGATCGCCGAGATCGTGGCCGCCGATGGCGGGCTCAAGCGCGTCCCGCTCGTATGTCGCATCGATACGCTGGACGAGCTGGATTACTTCAAGCACGGCGGCATTTTGCACTACGTGCTCCGGCACTTGGTGGCGGGCTAGAGACCGGGGATCGGCTCACCTCAAATTGAGTGGCGGGTGATCGCGCGGCTGTCCTATGACTGCGCGGCGGAGGGGAAAGCGGATCTCGTCTACTCGGGCGGGGAAGGATCGTGATGGTACGTTGTTGTCTCGCCTATGCGGCGGTCGTCATTTGTTCCTCCGTGCCGCAGTCTTCCGTCCAGGCCGAGCCGCGCGCCGTCATTGAGTTGTTCACGAGCCAAGGATGCTCATCGTGTCCGCCCGCCGATCGGCTGCTCGGCGAACTGGCGGCTGATCCTTCTCTCGTTCCGGTCAGCGTGCCGGTCGACTACTGGGACTATCTAGGCTGGAAGGATACGCTCGCCGATCCCCGCAACACCGCCCGCCAGAAGGCCTACGCGCATGCGCGCGGCGACGGTCAGGTCTACACGCCACAGGTCGTCGTGAATGGCCTCCTGCATGCGCTCGGTAGCGACAAGGCGGCGATCGAGCTCGCGATCGCGGCCAGCCGAAAGAGCGGAGTAAAGAGCGGAGTGATGTCGTTGCGGCCGACAATCAGCCTTGACGAGGGGCGACTCAAAGTCACCGTCCCCGATCTCGTTGATGCCCAGATGGGCGCGGAAGTCTGGGTGTTGGGCTTGGTCAAGACTGCCACCGTCACGATTGGACGTGGCGAGAATAAAGGCCGCGCGATCACCTATCACAATGTGGTGCGGCGCTGGATGAAGCTCGGCGAATGGACCGGCAAAGCTAATTCATGGAGCATTCCAGTGCAGACGCTCAAGGGCGCGAACGTCGACGAGGCCGCCGTCGTGGTGCAGAGCGGCACGACGGAAAAGCCGAAGGCGATCCTCGGCGCCACGCTGGCGGCGATCCAGTAAATAGAAGCTCGCGCAACAGGCGACGGAACGACTCGCGTGTCTCGGCGCGTCGCCGTAAGCCGTGCGAATAAAAAGGGCCGGCTTGGGCCGGCCCGAAAGTGACTCGGATTGAACCGTACGCTTAACTCATGACTGCACTGAGCGGGCCCGATCCAACCTGAAACTCCGGGGGGCTGGGGGCTGAAGAAGCCGGCGCTCGAAGGCAAGACCGGGCCCTGAGGCAACGATTTCCTCCTTCGCATTCCAGCTTGGCGCGTGCTTGGCGGCAATTGGGCAGCATTATGATTCGACTAACGAATCTGTGATGATCGCTCGCCACGACGTCGCGGTCGCGTGACGGCGCCAGGGCGGCATTCATTCCCTCTTGCCGATACTTGCATCCGGCGCGATCATTGCGGTTCCGATCTGTCACACGGAGGCGCTGGATGAGCTACGGCGATACTGAGCCGAGCGAGTTCCATGGGGGTGAGGCTACTTTGCCCCTCGCCCCCGCAAACCGGGTGACTTTCGACCGGCTCGAGCTCAACCGCATTTTCGGGCTGTATGGTCGCAAGGTTGCCGCCGGCGAATGGCGCGACTACGCCATCGACTTCCTCAAAGACCGCGCAGTGTTTTCCGTGTTCCGCCGCGCCGCGGAAGTCCCGGTCTACCGTATCGAGAAAAGGCCGAAGCTCGCGCGCCGGCAGGGCGCCTATAGCGTGATCTCGGCGACCGGTCTGATCGTGCGCCGGGGTCACGAGCTCGATCCCGTGCTGCGGGCCATCGACCGATCGGTCAGCCTCGTGGCGTCCTGACTGGGGACGCAGCCGGCGGCTGCTCGGTCGCGCCGGGCCCCAGCGGCCGCTGCATCAACACGCTGTCGAGCCAACGGCCGAACTTGAAGCCGACATTGTCGAATGTGCCGACCATGCGGAAGCCGGCGGCGCGATGCAGCTCGACGGAACCAACATTGGCGGAATCCCCGATCACCGCGATCATTTGCCGGAACCCTGCCATTTCTGCTTCGGCGATCAGCCGCTCGAGCAGCGCCCGGCCTATACCGCGGCGCTGGGATGCCGGCGCGACATAGACCGAATCCTCCACGCTCCAGCGATAAGCCGGACGCGCGCGATAGGGGCCGGCATAGGCGTAGCCCATGATCACGCCGTCAACCTCCGCGACGAGGTACGGATAGCCGCCGGTCCGTAGCGCCTCGTACCGCCGCGCCATTTCGCGCTCGTTGGGGGGCTCGATCTCGAACGATGCAGTGCCGTGTCGGACCGCGTGATCGTAGATGCGTGTAACCGCTCCGAGATCGCGCGTTTCGATGGGGCGGATGGGGATGGCGGTCATCGACGGGAGGCGCACGGCACAGGCGGGAATACTAGCTCCTTGGCCGCGCGCTGTCCGGCTCGCCGTATAAAGCGACGGCGCCCCGGCTCATCGCCGGGGCGCCAACGACGCAACAGCCGTTACCCACGCGCAGCGACGGTCGCCGAGGAAGCGCAACATGAACAAGAACAGGTTGATGAAATCGAGATAGAGCGAGAGCGCTCCCATCACCGCCTTGCGGCCGACGACGGTGCCGTCCTCCATCGGGTCATACATCTCCTTGATCCGCTGGGTATCCCAGGCGGTCAAGCCCGCGAAGATCAGCACGCCCACTGCGGAGATCACGAACTCGAGCCCGCTGCTCTTCAGGAACAGATTGACGAGCATAGCGATGATCAGCCCGATCAGGCCCATAAACAGGAAGGAACCGATCGGCGAGAGATCGCGCTGTGTGGTGTAGCCGTAGAGACTCAGTGCACCGAATGCAGCCGCCGAGATGAAGAAGACCCGCGTGATCGACGTGAGCGTGTAGGCCAGGAAGATCGACGACAGCATCAGCCCGAGCAGCGCCGCATAGAGCATGAACAGAGCGAAGGCGGTCGAGGGCTGCAGCCGGTCGATGCGCCAGCTGATGAGAAAGACCAGCCCCAGCGTCCCAAGAAACAGAACCAAGACCGCCGGTCCGCTGAAGACCATCTGGCCGAACGAGGTCAGTCCGACGATCGCGCCGTTGGCATTGGTGACAACCGCGGCTTGGAACGTGAGCCACGAGGCGAGGCCGGTGAGCGCAACGCCCATTGCCATGTAGTTGTAGACGCGGATCATGTAGGCCCGCAGGCCCTGATCGATCGCAACTGCCCGGTCCGCACCGACGCTGCGTCTGGCAGCCGCGTAGTTCCGGTCGAAATCCGACATGGAAGGATACCTCTCTCTATTCCGACCCCGAGGCCGGATCATATGGCGCCCACCGGCAAAAGCGGCTGGCGTCCGATGCGCGGAATCTAGTGCGGGAAACGTTCCCGCGCCAGATGCCAGAAGCGGGATTTGTTGGCGCTAGTCGCCTGGCAGCAATCCCTTGAGAACTTACACTCTAGCAATATGACGGCGCTGCGACGCGCTGGTCGGGCGCGGCGTGTTGTCGCTTATGGCCAGGCATTCCGCGCGTTTTTGAGCCAAACCGACCCGAGCGCCGATCCGTCGGGAGTGGTTTGGCCTTCGGCAAATGCGCCCTATAAGTTGCGAAAGACTTGGGCCGGTTTTTGCCCGAGCGCCTTGAACGTACCGATGAGACCAATTGTCACCATCGCGGCAATCCCGACGGCGGCGGCGGCAAAGAGCGGCCCGGGCACCCAGACGAATGGAAGCTTCATCATCCTGAGAACGACGAAGGCGGCAGCGGCTGAGCCAGCCGCCACACCGAAGACGGCGGTTGTCACGCCGAGGGTGAGGTACTCGAGCGCATAAGCAGACAACAGCCGCATGCGCGTTGCGCCGACGGTCTTGAGGATCACGGCGTCATAAACGCGCTGCCGGTGGCTCGCCGCGAGCGCTCCTCCAAGCACCAGCACAGCCACAAGCAAAGTGAGCGCGCTTGCCCCTCGCATTGCCACCGCCAGATTCCACACCACGCGGCCGGCCGCGTCGAGGGCGTCACGCACACGCACGGTGACGACCCGCGGAAATGCCTCAGCTACCGCTTTGAGCAGAGCGGTTTCCTCTTCGGTGGTGCTGCCGCCGGGATAAGCAAGGGTGGCGATATGGCTGTGCGGCGCGCCTTGGAACGCCGCCGGTGAAAAGACCATGACGAAATTGATGCCGAGGCTCTGCCAATCGACCGTGCGCAGGTTGGCGATTGTAGCGGTGACGTTGCGGCCGAGTACGTTCACGGTGATCTTATCGCCTATGTTGAGGGCGAGCCCGTCCGCAATGCGGTTCTCCAACGAGACAAGCGGCGGACCTTGATAGTTCGGCTGCCACCATTGTCCTTCGACCAGCCGCGAACCGGCTGGAAGCGCGTGACCAAAGGTGATGCCGCGGTCTCCGTTGAGCACCCACGTGGTGTCTGCGGAGGGCTTCAAGTTTTCCGCGGGTACGCCGTTCGCCGCCACGATGCGACCACGCAACATCGGGACCCGCTCGAGCGTGGCGCGCGGGGCGCGTGCCCGGATGAAGGCGTCGAAAGCTTCGGCGTCGGCGGCCGGGATATCGACGAAGTAAAACGATGGGGCCCTGTCGGGCAACGCCGCCAGAAATTGGCGTCGCAAATTGCCCTCGATGGCGATCACGGCGACCATGACGGCGAGCCCCAAGCCGAGCGAGAGGACGACGTTCGGCGTGAGCGCGCCCGGCCGGGAAATGTTGGCGATGGCAAGTCGAACGACCGGCGAGCGGGGCCGCGGCAGGCGACGCGCAGTAAGCATGATCAGCGCCGCTACGAGCCACAGCAGCACGAATACGCCGACTGCCGCCAGCACGAAGATTGCGGCGATACGTCGGTCGTAAGCGAGTCCGATCGCGAGCGCCGCAATCGTGCACCCGAGAAGGACCGTTGCCGCGACATAGGGGAGGCGGGGCGAGCGCTGATCGCTGGCGATTCCGTCACGGAACAGTGCCGCGACAGGCACGTCATGGGCGCGTCCAAGCGGCCATAAGGCGAAAGCGGCGGCGGTCAGCAGCCCGTATAGGAGCGCGAGTGCAAGCTCCCCCGGATGCAGCGCCGGCGCGAGCGGCAGAGGCAGCCCAGCGCCGAACGTCCACGCGAGCAGAAACGGCAAGGCCGCGCCGATGGCGAGGCCCGGTAGTGCCCCCAGAGCGGCGAGCAAGAGCACCTGCGTCAGATGGATTACGAAAACGCGGGTGCCGGGCGCACCCAGCGCCTTGAATGTGGCAATCGCCTCGCGCCGGCCGTCGAGATGGCTCTTGACCGCGTTTGCCACGCCGACCCCTCCGACCAGCAATGCAGTCAGGCCGACGAACGCCAGATACTGACGAAACCGCTCGACATTCTGCTCGAGAGACGGCGAGGCATTGGCCCGGGAGCGGATCGTCCAACCGGCTTGCGGCAATTCGGCTTGCGCGGCGGCGGCCACCGCGCGCACGGCCGCGTCCGCCGCGTCATTATCGGGGAGACGGAGACGGTAGTGCCAGCGCACGATGCTGCCGGGTTGCAGGACACCGCTCGCGCGCAGTGCTTGTTCGCTGATGAGCAAACGCGGGCCGAAGCCGAGGCCGTCGGCCAACCT
>CBFGVM010000053.1:0-14713 GCA_965652015.1 uncultured Alphaproteobacteria bacterium | reverse complement strand
GGCTGCAACGGTTCGGCGGCGATCTCTGCGCCGTGGAAGATTTCGAGCCGGTGGGCGGCGGGACCGTTGAGCACGACCTGGTCAGCGCCGTGGCGCTCGCCGGCGAGCGCGCGCGAGCCGCGTGCGACTTTGATGCCGGAGGCCTCGATGCGCGCCGCCACCGCGTCAAGCGCAGCAGCATCCGCAACCTCCCAACCGAAAAAGCCGATGCCCTGCCCGCCGTCGGCGTCGACGACGAGCCGCTGCTTGCGATCATCCATGCGGAAGGCGAGGCTCGCGCGGGTCTTGTCGATGCGCTGAAGGCCGAGGAGCTTTTCGCCATAGCTCGCCCAATCGCCCACGTCCTTGGCGCGAACACCGATATAGCCTAGTGCTTCGATGCCCATACTGGTCCTCGGTCATTTGCCGTCCGATGGCGGCGGCGCTGCGCATCCCGGAAAAAATAGACCCTGGCCGCTAAAACTGCCAGCGTTCGTATGGCCTAGCGTGCCATTGCCGATCGCGCTAGTCGCCGGGGCGGCGCGGCGGCTTCAATTCGGGCGAGCCAAAGGCCAATGGCTGGCGGCGTTTCAATGTCGCGGGCACGTTGACATCGACATCGACCAGTTGAATGCAGACTTGAGTTTTCCTGTGTTGCACCCCACTTCGCCAGCGCCCGTCACGAAGCTTAGCGTCTGTCATCTTGCCGACATCGAAGCAGCGCCATGCACCATCACGCGGTAGCTTTTTTGACGTGCTATCGCCGCCGAATTGAAACACAAGCGCGCGCTCCAGTCCGAACTCCTCGTAACCCAAGATGTGTGGGCACACCTCGCGATAGCATCCATCGTAGACGCAGGTCATCGGCTTGCGAGCGCGAACGGCGCTCCAGATAACTCGATAAAGCGGGCTTGGCCGTTTGCTCGGCGCTTGTTTATGGGAATCGTCGCAGTTCCGCCGCATCTTTGTCCCACGCGGTCTTCCATGGGCGCTAACCCGTCACATTGCCGTATGTTCCGCAAAGCACGGCCCAGTCTCGGCGATACGCCAAGTCCAAATCAGGCAATGAGCTGGGCCAGTGTATGAACCGGCAGTTCAGCGTTGTGGCCCATCGCGGTTGCACGCGAGCGCCGGATCCATAGCTTTTTGTTCTCGGAACCATCTCGCGCGACACACGCTTGGGGTGGTTGAAACTGTTGCCTGCTGCTCGGAAAATGTCTGTTCTTCATGCCAACGGTCGCGGGGCGCTTACACGCGATTTGTATGAGACGTAATTGAACGCGAGGGCAACGCGTGTCGCCAACAGCGGGCTGCGCGGCGCGCGAGCTTCTTTAACGGCGGCGTCGCAGATAACCGCGAGAGGAAATTTTAGTGACCACTGAATTCCTGCTGCTGCTCGCAATCGGCTTTGTTGCACAATTGGTGGACGGCGCGCTCGGCATGGCATACGGCGTGCTGGCGAACGCCGCGATGCTGAGCATGGGCCTGCCTCCGGCGCACGCGAGTGCGCTGGTCCATACTGCCGAGGTCTTTACGACGGGCGCCTCGGCGGCTTCCCATATCTATCATCGCAATGTGGATTGGCGGATTGTTGCGCGCCTCGGAGTGACCGGCGTGCTGGGCGCCATCTTGGGCGCTTGGATCCTATCAAATATCGAAGTTGGCGCCGCGCGCCGATGGGTTTACGGCTATCTGCTGATCATGGGATGCTACATCCTCTGGCGATCGATGCGGATCGCACCGGCGCCGCGAACGCCTGCCGGCTGGGTGATCCCGCTCGGATTTGTCTCAGGATTTCTAGACGCGAGCGGCGGCGGGGGCTGGGGACCGGTGACGACCTCCACGCTCATCGGCTCCGGACATGCCCCGCGCCACACCGTGGGCTCGGTCAACACCACCGAGTTCTTCGTCACTGTTGCGGCGGCCGCTACATTCTTTGTGGAGCTAGGCGCCTCGCCGTTCGAGCACCTCATCCCACTGGTGCTCGGCGGGGTGTTGGCCGCACCATTCGGCGGATGGACGGTCAGGCACGTGCCGGCTCGGGCACTGATGATCGCGGTGGGCCTGTTGATCGTGATGCTCTCGACAGTCCAGCTCTTGCGGGCCTTCCGTCTATTGTAATTCACCAGCCGATCGTGCAACCGATCAAGGCCGGTCGGGCCGAGGGCGTCGGACAAGCTGCTCGTTCTGCCCGCAGCAGGTTTTCGCTACGCGACCGCCGCTGATCCGGCGCCCCGTGCTAGCTCCGCGCCGCCGCCCTGGCCGAAACCTTGCTCTTCAGGCGGGGATAAGCGCGCAGCGCATTGCCCTCGAAGATCTTTTTCTTGTCCTCCACGGAGAGGCTCGGCGCGTGATCGACATAGCGCTTGGTGTCGTCGAAATCGTATCCGGTTTGCGGATCTTTGCCGCGCACCGCGCCGACCATCTCGGAGGCAAACAGAATATTGTCGATCGGCACCACCTTGGTCAAAAGATCGATGCCCGGCTGATGGTACACGCAGGTATCGAACCACACGTTGTCCTTCATCATCTCGTCGAGCGGCGGCCGCTTGTTGTTGATGGCCAAGCCACGGTAGCGGCCCCAATGGAACGGCACCGCGCCGCCGCCGTGCGGAATGATCAACTTCAACGTCGGGAAATCCTTGAACAGGTCGCCCATGATGAGCTGCATGAACGCGGTGGTATCGGCGTTGATGTAATGCGCGCCAGTGCCGTGGAAGCACGGATTGCACGAAGCGCTGACGTGCACCATCGCAGGCACGTCGAGCTCCACCATCTTCTCGTAAAACTTGTACCACCACCGATCGGTCAGCGGTGGCGCGCTCCAGTAACCGCCCGACGGATCGGGATTGAGGTTGCAGCCGACGAAACCGAATTCCTTCACGCAGCGCTCGAGTTCGCCGATGCAGCTGTCCGGCGACACGCCCGGCGACTGCGGCAATTGGCACACCCCGACGAAGTTGTTGGGATAGAGCGTGCAGACGCGATGGATCATCTCGTTGCACAGCTGCGACCAGGCGAGGCTCACATTGTAATCGCCGATGTGATGACTCATGCCCATGGCGCGCGGAGAAAAGATGGTCAGATCGGTCCCGCGCTCGCGCTGAAGCTTGAGCTGCGCCCCCTCGAGGCTCTCGCGGATCTCGTCGTCGGAGACCTTCAGCGAAGCCTTGGACGGCTGTTTTGCCGAATCCTTGAGATTGTCCACCTGCTCCTTGCGCCATCGCAGCAGGTCTTTCGGCTCGGTCGTGTAGTGGCCGTGGCAATCGATGATCATGACACCGTCGCTTAAGAGGATTGCGGACCCATGTCCGCGAAGGTGGAAACGGACGCTTGTCCCGCAGGGAATGCTACGAACCGGCCTTCACCATTGTCAAACCACGTTTGCGCTCTGTTAGGATGGCCGCGAAACGGACCGCAGGGGGAAAAGCATGGCCGATATTCCGCGTCTGAACGGCGTCATCCGCGCGCTCGAGGGCGGCAAGCCGGCGTTCACGTCCTTTTGCCAAGCCGATCCGGAGACGGCGATTGCGATGGCCACGGCCAAGTACGACGGCATCGTCTACGAGATGGAGCATAATCCGTGGGACATCCGGGCGCTGCGGGATAGCCTGCAATACATGCTCAACCGCGGCCAGATCGCCAAATCCGGCTCGCTCGCGCCCTCGGTCACGCCCATGGTGCGCATCCCGCCGAATGGCGCGGAGAAAGCGCAGTTTCATGCCAAGCAGGCGCTCGACCTCGGCGCCTATGGCATCGTATGGCCGCACATTTCCTCGGTGGAGGAGGCGCATAACGCCGTCGCCGCGTGTCGTTATCCGCGCCTCAAAAGCGCGCCGATGTACGAGCCCGCAGGCATCCGCGGTGACGGACCGACCGCCGCCGTGCGTTATTGGGGCCTCTCCCAGCAGGACTATTACGCCCGCGCCGACGTGTGGCCGCTCAATTCCAAGGGCGAAGTATTCGTGATCCTGATGATGGAGGACACGCGCGGGATCGAAGCTCTACCGGAGATCCTGCAGAAGGTGCCCGGCATCGGCGCCATCCTCATCGGCGAGGGCGACCTCTCCCAGGAGCTCGGATACCCGCGGCAATATGAGCATCCCGAAGTGCTCAAGTGGATGGCGCGGGTCGTCGAGACCTGCAAGCGGCACAACGTCGTCGTCGGCCACCCGCACGTTGATGTCAACAATGTGGAGCGCATCCTCGCCGAGGGCTACCGCTTCCTGATGGCCGCGCCGGTGCGCAGTTATGCCGCCTTGGATAAAGGGCTCAAACTCGCAGGGCGGGCGTAAGCTCAAGCCACAGCGACCGCAGGGATACGCTCCGCTTGGGCGTCCGCTGCCGTCGGCATGTTCACGATCTGGCCTACTTCCGGCGCAATTCTCGTTAGGGGTAAAGTGCTTTGATTCGCGGGCCGTTCGGCGGAAAGAGGCACTCCGCCGCGCGATCCGCGAGCCGGCAGTCGCCCGACGCCGGCAAATGCGGCAACGGGGCAAGCGGGAATGCCGGAGGCGATCCGGATCGCCGTGGAGGGCTTTGGGGCTCGTCCGCAGCACAAAGCGCGTGCATGCGCGGCCATGGCCCGGCGCCGACGTGGAGTCCGCGCCGTCATTGTGGCCGTTTCGGCGCTGCTGCCTGGCAATCCCGCCTGCGCCGCCGCGAGCGGAGGATTCCCCGGCCTCGACGCCTGGATTCTTCCGTCGCTCGATCGCGATGACATCGCGGCCCTCGCCCTCACGCTCGGCATTCTCTGCTTCGCGGTCACCAGCGCAATCCTTTTCGTGCGAACGCGTCGGCACTTGGCTGAGGTCGAGGCCGCGGCTCGCGACGAGGCGCTGGCATCGAAGGCCGCGATCGACCGCGCCTACGCGCTGCTCCTGTCCGAGCCGCAAATCCTCGTCGCGTGGCCGGCGACGGATGATGAGCCCGAAATCATCGGCGATCCGGCGTTGATAACGACCACGGGTCCAGACGTGCTCGACTTCGCCTCCTGGCTCGAGGCGGATGCCGCATGCGACATGGAGCATTCGGTCGATGCCTTGCGCGCACGTGGCTTGAGTTTCGCCATAACGGTGACCACGCTCGCCGGCCGCCTCATCGAGGCCAAGGGTCAGGTCATCGGCGGCCGGGCGATCCTGCGGCTGCGCGAGGTGAGCGGCATCAAACACGAACTAGCCGAGCTCGCGCGACGCCACCAGAAGCACGTGGACGAGACCGCCGCCATGCGCGCCTTGATCGCCGCGATGCCCGCCCCGGTGTGGGCACGCGACGACGCGGGCAAGCTCACCTTCGCCAACCATGCCTATGCGCGTGGGGTCGAAGCCAAGGACGCCTCCGAGGTCATGGAGCGCGGAATCGAGCTGTTCGAGCACGGCGCGCGAAGCGAGCTTTTGCGTGCCCATGAGGCAGCCGCACCCTATTGCGGCCGGCTCACGGCCGTGGTCGCGGGGGAACGCCGCAACTTCGAGGTGGCGACGGTGCCGGCCGGACGCGGCAGCGCCGGGATCGCGATCGATGTCTCCGAGGCAGAGTCGATGCGCGCCGAGCTCAAGCGCATGATGGATGCCCACCGGCGTACGCTCGACCAGCTCGCAACCGGCGTGGCGATCTTCGGATCCGATCGGCGGCTGTCCTTCTACAACGCCGCCTACCGGTCGCTGTGGGATCTCGACGCGGCCTTCCTCGATCAGGGACCGACCGATTCAGCCGTGCTCGACCGGTTGCGTGCGGCCCGCAAGCTCCCTGACGAGCAAGACTTTCGCCAGTGGAAGAGCGCGCTCTACGATGCCTACCGGGCGGTCGAAGCCAAGGAGCACATGTGGCATCTGCCGCACGGCCGAACCATGCGCGTGGTCACCACGCCTGATCCCGAAGGCGGCGTCATCTATCTCTTCGACGACGTCACCGAACGGCTCGATCTCGAACGCCGCTATGATGCCTTGATCCGCGCACAGGGCGAGACGCTGGACAACCTCACGGAGGCGGTCGCCGTATTTGGCAGCGACGGCCGGCTGCGGCTCCACAATCCCGCTTTCGCGCGAATGTGGAGACTTTCGCCCGACCTGTTGTCAGACCGGCCTCATATCGAATTGATCAGCGACTGGACGCGGCAACTCCACGGCGATCATCCGATTTGGCAGCGGCTGCGGGCAACGATCACGGCTATCGACAATCGCGAGCCGGCGCTGGGCCGACTCGAACGCCGCCACGGCAGTGTTGTCGATTGCGCCACCTTGCCGCTTCCCGACGGCGCCACGCTCGTGACCTTCCAGGACGTCACCGACAGCGTCAATGTCGAGCGTGCGCTGCGCGAGCGTAACGAAGCACTGAATGCGGCGGACAAGCTCAAGACCGATTTCGTTCACCACGTATCCTACGAACTGCGCTCTCCGCTCACCAATATCATCGGCTTCGCGCATTTCCTCGGCGACCCGGCCACCGGTCCGCTGACGGACAGGCAGCGCGAATACCTGAGCTACATCACGGTCTCGACCAACGCGCTCCTTGCCATCATCAACAACATCCTGGACCTCGCGAGCATCGACGCCGGCGCCATGACCCTCAACCTCGGCGCGGTGGACATCCTCAAGACCATGGAAGCGGCCGCCGAAGGCGTGCAGGACCGGCTGGTCAAGCGCGGCATCACACTTCAAATTCAAGCCGCGCCGGAGATCGGAACCTTCGTCGCTGACGAGTTGCGCGTACGCCAGTCCCTGTTCAATCTGCTGGCCAATGCAGTGGGCTTTTCGCCCGCCGGGGAGATCGTTACTTTTGCCGCCCATCGGCACCGGGACGCCATCGTGTTCTCGGTGACCGATCGGGGTCCCGGCATCCCAGCCGACGTCCAAGACAAGGTGTTCGATTGGTTCGAGACGCATTCGCTCGGCTCGCGCCACCGCGGCACGGGCCTCGGCCTGTCCCTGGTGCGCTCGTTCGTCAAGCTGCACGGCGGCTCGGTGACGCTCGAGTCGGCGGTCGGCCGCGGCACCACGGTGATCTGCGTGTTCCCGCTCGATCGGACCACCGAGCGAACCGCGGCATAAGTCGAGTCGGCCGCGCCAGCAGATCTCGAGTTACAGCATGCCGCTGACCAACTCCGGCACGTCGAGCTTTTCGGTGGCGCTGCCCGATGAGCACGCCACGCGTCGGCTCGCGATCGACATCGCCAATACGCTCGAAGCCGGGAACGTCGTTACGCTCTCGGGCGACCTCGGAGCGGGCAAGACCACGCTCGCCCGCACGCTGATCCGTTATCTGGCCGATGACCCGTCCATCGAGGTGCCGAGCCCGACCTTCACGCTGATGCAGACCTACGATCTGCCGCAATTTCCGCTAGTGCACGTCGATCTCTATCGCGTCTCGGGTCCCGCGGAACTCGCCGAGCTCGGCCTCGACGACTTGCCGGAACGGGCGGTGGTGTTGCTGGAGTGGCCGGACCGCGCGGAGGGTCTGTTACCGCCCGATCGGCTCGACGTCTCGCTCACACTGGCGCCCAAGCTCAAGCTCGAATTCCGCCATGCCCGCGTCACCGGCTACGGCACCCTGGCGCCGCGCGTAGACCGCATGGCGGCCGTGCGTCAATTCATTGCCGAGAGCGGTTATAGCGAGGCGTTGCGGACGCGGCTCGGCGGCGACGCCTCGACGCGGTCCTACGAGCGGCTCGCGCTCGGCGAGAAGCGCGCGTTGCTCATGAATTCGCCGCGCCGCCCCGATGGTCCGCCGGTGCGCGGCGACAAACCGTATAGCGCGATCGCACACCTGGCCGACAATGTCGTCCCGTTCGTGGCGATGGCGAACGGGCTGCGGCAATACGGCTTCTCCGCACCCGCCGTGTATCACGCCGATCTCGAACAGGGATTTTTGATCATCGAAGATCTCGGCGACGAGCGGGTGGTCGGCGGTGATCCGCAGGCGCCCCTCGAGGAACGCCACGAGACGGCGGTCGACGTCCTCCTCGCCCTGCATGAGCAGCAGCTGCCGCGGACGCTGCCAGTCGCCCCACATCTGGACTATCGGATTCCTCCCTACGACATAGACGCGTTCCTGATCGAAGCCGAGCTGCTGGTGGACTGGTTCCTGCCGCGTCTCAACGCGGCGATCCCCGATACGGAGCGCGACTCGTTCCGCGCGCTCTGGCGCGAGCTGTTGCAGCCTGCGATCGATGCACCGCCGACCTGGGTGCTTCGCGACTTCCACTCGCCCAATCTGTTATGGCTGCCGCAGCGCAGCGAACTCGCCCGGCTCGCAATTCTCGATTTCCAGGATGCGGTGATAGGCCACCCCGCCTACGACCTCGCCTCGCTGTTGCAGGATGCGCGTGTCGACGTACCCGAGGAAACCGAGCTAGCGCTGCTCGGCCGTTATGTGCGCGGACGCAGCCGCAGGGAAACGGATTTCGACGGGGCCCAACTCATCAAGATCTACGCCACGCTCGCCGCCCAGCGCGCCAGCAAAATTCTCGGCATCTTCGCCCGGCTCGACGTACGCGATGGCAAGCCACAATACCTGCGGCACCTGCCCCGCGTCTGGGGTTATTTGCAGCGCTCGCTTAGCCATCCGGCGTTGGAGGCGCTCAATGCGTGGTATATTGCCCACGTGCCGGCGTTAAATACAATTTAAGCGCGAGCGGGCAAAAAACACATCGATGGCCGAAACTCGCCGAACCGCGACCGCCCCGAAACGCGCCATGGTGCTGGCAGCGGGGCTTGGCACGCGGATGCGGCCATTCAACGGACAGCTGCCCAAGCCGCTCGTTAGGGTCGGTGGCAAAGCGCTCATCGACTACGTGCTCGATCGCCTCGCCGCCCAGGGAGTTGAACGCGCCGTCGTCAACGTCCACCACCTCGCCGATCAGATCGAGCGGCATCTCGCCGGCCGCAAGCGGCCGAAGATCGTCATCTCGGACGAGCGAAGCGAGCTTCTCGGCACCGGCGGCGGGGTGGTCAAGGCACTAGCGGAACTCGGCGATGGCCCATTCTTCCATGTCAATTCCGACACGATCTGGATCGACGGTGTGAAGCCCAATCTCGCCCGGCTCGCCGCTGCGTTCGACGCCCGCCGCATGGATGCACTGTTGTTGCTGGCGCCGGCGGCGTCCAGCATCGGTTATAGCGGCCGCGGCGATTTCTCGATGGCGGCCGACGGCCGGCTCACGCGGCGTGGCGAGCGCGAGGTGGTGCCCTTCGTTTACGCCGGCACCGCGATTCTCACGCCGGCCTTCTTTGCGGGCGCACCCAAAGGCGCATTCTCCATGTCGCCCTTGTTCGACCGGGCGGCCGAGGCCGGCCGGCTCTGCGGGCTGCGCCTCGAAGGGGTGTGGATGCATGTCGGCACTCCCGAGGCGGTCCACGCCGCCGAAAAGGTGATCCTCGCCACCGCGGTCTAGTGCACGATGAAGCCGCGCGAACGAGAAAATTGAGTCGCCGCGAATCAGTCCTTAGAATCCGTGGATGTCCTCCGCGTCGCCCGCGCGCGTATTCACCATTCCGGCCTCGACGCCGTTCGTGCCGACGCTCATGCGCGCGCTCCTCGACGGAACGCTCGTGCCGGGCTTCGCGTATGACCCGCTCGCGCTCGCGGACGCCACGCTCTATTTGCCAACGCGACGCGCCTGCCGGCTCGCACGCGACCTCTTCCTCGAAGTGACCAAAGCGGACGCGGCGATCCTCCCGCGCATCGTGGCCATTGGCGACATCGACGAGGACGAGATCGTATTCGCGGAGGCGGCAACCGGGGCCCTGGCCCACGATGCGCTCGAGCTGCCGCCCGCACTCGGCGGGCTCGAGCGACGCCTGCTGCTGACGCAGCTCGTGCTCAAATGGGCGCAACGTCTTGCGCCTGAGCAGCCCGGCGAGGCGCCGCTCGTCGCCACCAATCCTGCCTCAGCGTTCTCAGTCGCCGACAATCTCGCGCGCCTCATGGATGACATGACGACGCGCGGCGTGGCGTGGGAGCGGCTCGACAGGCTGGTGCCGGAGACGCTCGACCGCTATTGGCAGCTCACGCTCGAATTCCTGCAGATCGCGCGCGAAACCTGGCCGAAAATCCTGAGCGACCGGCGCGCCGTCGAGCCTGCCGCACGCCGAGATGCGCTGATCAAGGCCGAAGCGGCGCGGCTCTCCCGGCACGCCGACAGCCCCGTGATCGCCGCCGGGTCAACAGGCTCCATGCCGGCGACCGCCGAGTTGATCGCGGCTATCGCCAAGCTCGACTGCGGCGCCGTGGTCCTGCCTGGCCTTGATCGCGAGCTCGACACGGAGGCATGGGGCCTGATCGGCGGTCGCCAAGATTCGGCGGGGCGCGCTTCACCGGCGGTCGAGCATCCGCAGTTCGCGATGCAGGCGCTGCTGCGCCGCATCGGCGTCACCCGCGAGCAGGTGGTTGTGCTGGGCTCCCCCACGGTGCACGCACGCGAGCGCTATATCTCAGAGGCGCTACGGCCCGCCGCCGTCACCGACGAATGGCAAAAACTTGTCGTTTGCGATGCTCCCTGGATTGAAGGCGCTCTCCAAACACTGGCGGTCATCGAAGCCGCGAATGCCGAAGAAGAGGCGCTCGCCATTGCGATCAGTCTGCGCGAAGCAGTCGAGACGCCGCACAAGACGGCAGCGCTGGTCACGCCCGACCGCGCCTTGGCGCGGCGCGTGCTCGCTGCGCTCGAGCGCTGGAAGGTCGCGGTCGACGATTCCGGCGGCGATGCGCTGGCCGACACTTCCGAGGGGCTATTTGCCCGCCTGGTGGCGGAAGCCGCTCTCGGCGGGCTTGCCCCGGTCCCCCTGCTCGCGATGCTCAAGCATCCGCTCACGCGGCTCGGCGCTGCTGCCGGTGCGCACGCCGGCGCGATCGCCGCGCTCGAAAAGGCCGTCTTGCGCGGCCCGCGGCCGCGGCCCGGCACGGCCGGCCTTGCGCATGCCCTAGGGGTGTTCCACGCCGAGCTGGCAAAGCTGCGGCGCCGGGAATCGTCCGATCTGCATCTCTCCGATCCGCGCGCCAACCTCAGTGAAGCGCAGCTTAATGCCGCCGCCGCGCTGGTCGCCCAGTTGCGCGCGACCCTTGCCCCGCTCGAGGGGCTCGCCTATGCGCCATTCGTCAAGGTCGCCGCGCTGCACCGCGACGTCATCGCCGCACTGAGCGCGGACGAAACCGGCGCGCCGGCCGCCTTCCACGGCAACGATGGCGTAGCGCTCGAGCGCGCCTTCGAGGACATCGCGCTCAACGCCAGCGGTGCCGATTTCACCGTGGAGGCCAAGGACTACGCAGACCTGTTTCGCACGGTGATTGCCGACCGCGCGGTGCGGCGGCCCGGCCTGCCGGGGGTGCGGCTGCACATCTATGGTCCGCTCGAGGCGCGGCTCCAAAGTATGGATCGGGTCGTGCTCGGCGGACTGGTCGAGGGCACATGGCCACCCGACATGGCCGCCGATCCATGGCTCAGCCGCCCCATGCGTCACGCCCTCGGGCTCGATCTGCCGGAGCGGCGCATTTCGCTTTCCGCCCACGACTTCGCGCAGGCGCTCGGCGCACCCGAGGTGATCCTCGCCTATCCGACCAAATCGGCCGGCGCGCCGACCGTCATCTCGCGGTTCGTCCAGCGCTTGGCGGCGGTCGCGGGCGAACAGCGCTGGAACGGCGCATGCACGAGGGGCGCGAAATATGTCGCCTGGGCGCGCTCGCTCGATCGTCCCGATCAGATCAAGCGGGTCGAAAAGCCCGCCCCCAGGCCGCCGCGAGTCGCCCGGCCTACCGCGCTCTCGGTGACCGATATCGAGAACTGGCTGCGCGATCCTTACACGATCTACGCGAAGCAAATCCTCAAGCTGCGCGAGCTCGACGCGGTCGATCTGCCGCCGGGCGCGGCCGATCGCGGCATCCTTATCCACGCCGCGCTGAGCGAGTTTACCAAGACCTTCGCGCATGCGCTGCCCGCCGATCCGGCCGCCACCCTCATCGAGATCGGCCTCAAGCATTTCGCGGCGCTTGAAGATTATCCGGAAGTGCGCGCGTTCTGGTGGCCGCGCTTCCGGCGGATCGCGCGCTGGTTCGCGGGCTGGGAGGCGGTGCGGCGCTCCGAGCTCGCCTCGCTGGTGGCCGAGGTTCAAGGCAAGATCGACATCCGCCTCGGCGAGCGCGTGTTCACGTTGCGCGCGCGCGCCGACCGCATCGAGCGGCTTGCCGGAGGCGGCTATGCCATTCTCGACTACAAGACGGGACAGTTACCAAGCGAAAAGCAGGTGCGCATCGGGATGTCGCCGCAGCTCACGCTTGAGGCCGCGATCCTTCGCGGCGGCGGATTTGGCGACGTTCCTGCCGGCGCTTCGATCGATGAGCTGGTCTATGTCTCCCTCAGGGGCGGCGATCCCGCAGGCAATGCTGTACCGATAGATTTCAGGGACGGCGACGCGAACCTCCATGCCGAGCGCGCGCTGCAGAAGCTCAAAGCCGTCGTCGAGCGGTTCGAGGACGAGCAGCAGCCGTATCTGCCGCTGGTGCTCTCGATGTGGAAGAACCGCTACGGCACCTATGACCATCTCGCGCGGGTGAAGGAATGGTCCGTCGCGGGACCGGATGAGGCGGAGGGCGGGGAATGAGTTTGATGCGCACCGCCGACCGCGCTATGCGCGTCATTCCCGACGACCTGCGGCGCCTGCAAGTCGAGGCGTCGGACCCCGCGGTTTCCGCCTGGGTCGCGGCGAACGCCGGCTCCGGCAAGACCCATGTGCTCGCGCAACGCGTGATCCGGCTTCTGCTCGACGGCGTCGACCCGGCGAAAATCCTCTGCATCACCTTCACCAAGGCCGCCGCTGCCAACATGGCGAACCGCGTGTTCGAGGAGTTGCGCCGCTGGACCGCGCTCGATGACGTTAAACTCGACGCGGCAATCAGCCGAATCTCGAATATTCAACCGGATACAAGGCGGCGCACGCTGGCGCGGCGGCTGTTTGCCATGGCGTTGGAAACGCCGGGCGGCTTGAAGGTGCAGACCATCCACGCCTTCTGCACGCGGCTGCTGCATCATTTTCCGTTCGAGGCCAATGTCGCCGCCCGCTTCACCGTGCTCGACGAGGCGGCGCAGGCGCAGCTGCTCAACGAGATCAGCCTTGGCGTGCTGCTCGATGCCGCCTTGGCGCCGGACGGCGCGCTCGGCCGCGCGCTCGCAACCGCGATCGCGTCTGCCTCCGACCAGACCTTCAAGGACGTGGTCGGCGAAGCGATCCGCAAACGCGATGCGGTGCGCGCCTGGATCGACCACGGCGGCAGCATCGAGGCGGCCATCGCTGCCCTTTGCGGCACGCTCGGCGTGGACACCGACGATACCATCGAGCGAGTCGAAAGCGAGATGACGGATGGCCCCCTCTTTCCAGCATCGCAATGGCCGGCGGTCGCCGCGGTCCTGGCGCAAGGGGGCAAGAGCGATCAGGAGCAGGCGCAGCGACTGCGTGCCGCGTCCGCAGCGGCCGGCTCCGAGCGCGCCGCTATCTATCGGCAGGTGTTTCTCACCGGCAAGCTCGAGCCGCGCCAGCAACTCCTCACCCGATCAATCGAGATGGGCAACCCGCAGCTTGCCGAGCGTCTGTGCGGTGAACGCGAGCGCATGCTTGCACTAGTGGAGCGCCGCAACGCGATCACTTGCCGCGACCGCACGGCGGCGCTCATCACCATTGCCGACGCCGTGCTCTCACGTTACCAGGCCACGAAGGACCGGCGCGGGCAGCTCGATTACGACGACCTGATCGAAAAGGCGCTAACGCTGCTCGGGGAGGACCGCGCGGCGTGGGTGCACTACAAACTCGACCGGGGCATCGACCATGTGCTCATCGACGAAGCCCAGGACACGAGCCCGAAGCAATGGGAAATTATCCGGCGCCTCAGCGCTGAATTTTTTGCCGGCGCCGGCGCGCGCTTCGTCAAGCGGACGATCTTCGCGGTCGGCGACGAGAAACAATCGATCTTCTCCTTCCAAGGCGCGGCCCCGCGTGAATTCGAGAACATGCATCGGACGTTTCACGCGCTGGCCAAGCCCATCGAACACGAGCTTCGCCACGTGCGTTTCCGCCATTCGTTCCGCTCCGGGCCGAATGTGCTCGGCGCGGTGGATGAGGTCTTTGGGCGACCCGAGGCCTTCGCGGGACTCTCGGCCGACCCGGTCAGGACCGTTCATGAGGCGCTACCGGATGCCGCACCGGGGCTGGTGGAGATTTGGGACACGATCAAGCCCGCAAGCAAACGCGAGATCGAAGCCTGGGACGCGCCGTTCGATCAACTGACCGAAACAAGCCCGCAGGTGCGGCTCGCGGCCAAGATCGCGAAGAATGTCAAGCATTGGATGAAACAGGGCGCGCGCGCAGGGGACGTGCTCGTGCTGGTGCGCCAGCGCGGGCCCTTGTTCGAGGCGATCATCCGCGCGCTCAAGGACTTGCAGATCCCGGTCGCTGGCGCCGACCGGCTGGTGCTGACGGAGCACATCGCGGTGATGGATCTGATGGTGCTCGCGGACGCGCTCCTGTTGCCCGATGACGATCTTGCGCTCGCGACCGTGCTCAAGAGTCCCCTGTTCGGCTTCGACGATGAGGATCTTTTCGAGATCGCCTGGAACCGCAAAGGCTCGTTGCGCGCGGCCTTGCGGGCGAAGGCACAGAGCGAGCCTCGGTTTGCGCAGGCGCTCGCTACGCTCGAGCGCTTTTCCCAATGGGCGGAGCAATTGCCGTTCACGTTCTATGAGCGCGTGCTTGGG
>CBFGVM010000052.1:0-14759 GCA_965652015.1 uncultured Alphaproteobacteria bacterium | reverse complement strand
AAATGCTGGCGGAGCGCTGGTCGATCCCGGTCGCCACCACCTTGCGGGCCAAGGGCGTGTTCCCGGAGGACCACGCGCTTTCGCTCGGCGTGTTCGGCTATGCCGGTACCCGCCACGCCACCAACGCGATCCTCGACGACGAGCTCGGCTGCCTCCTCGTGCTCGGCTCCGGCCTCAACGAGCGCGACAGCATGCACTGGACGGTGCGCGAGCGCAGCAAGGCGCGCATGATCCACGTCAACATCGACATGGACGAGCTCACCGCCAACGGCGATCTCGGCCACGTGGTGCCGGCAAGCACCCACGCCTTCCTCGACCTCATGGACCGCCGCGCGGATGTGATCGGACCGGCGCTGCAGGACGGACAGGCGCGCCGGCGGCAATGGCTCGCCACCATCAAGGCGGGGCCGCGGCTCTACGACACCGAGAACCTGAGCCGACCGACCGCGCCGATCCATCCCGCTACCGCGATCGCCGCGCTGCGCAAGGCGCTGCCGCGCGACGGCATCGTGCTGGTCGATTCCGGCGCGCATCGCGCCTTCGCCGGGCACTACTGGAACGCCTACGAGCCGCGCACCTACATCTCCGCCACCAATCTCGGGCCGATGGGATGGGCGATCCCGGCGGCGGTCGGCGTGCAATGCGCGCGGCCGGACCGCCGCGTCGCCGTCATCACCGGCGACGGCTGCATGCAGATGCACGGCATCGAGGTGCAAACCGCGGCGCGCTACCGGCTGCCCATCGTCTACGTCGTCATCAACAATTCTGCGCTCGGCAATGTGTGGCTGCGGGCGCGCCAATATGGCCCCCTACCGGCAGAGCTCACCAGCGTTCCCGATCACGATTGGGCTGCATTTGCCCGGGCGCTCGGGGCCCAAGGCTTCACCGTGCGCGATCCCGCGCAACTGGAGGCCACGTTCCAACAGGCGCTCGCCGCTGGCACCACCGCACTGGTCGACGTCAAGGCCGACAAGGATTGTCCGACCCCGGTGTACGATTTCAGCGCCGGCGCGCGGGCCTGGTCCTATCACGAATAGGGAAGGACGATGACCGAGCTCGATATGAACCCCGCGAGGCTGCCGGCCGACGCGCAGGCGCTCTACGAAAAAATGGCCGCGCGTCGCAAGGCGCACGGCGAGGGCTTCGGCGGCCCGTATCTGGCCCTGCTCAACCATCCCGAACTCGCGCGTCGCATCGAGGAGCTCGGCTTCTTCCTCAAGTTCGAGGGCGCGCTGCCGCGCACCGTCTATCAGTTCATCGTGCTCGCCGTCGCGCGCGCGACGGGCGCCGATTTCGAATGGCACGATCACAACGCACACGCGCGCGCCGCCGGCCTGCCGACGGAGGTGATCGATTGCATCGGCTCCGGGCGCGCGGCGACGCTACCGCAACCCTACGCGCTCGTGCAGGCGATCCTGGAGAAGACCATGGCATGGCAGATCGTGCCGGACGATTTGCAGGTTCAGGCCGTCACGCAATGGGGCAAGCGCGGATTGGTCGAGATCGTGGTGTTGTCGGGATTCTATCAGATGTTCGCGGCCATCAATCAGGGCTTCGATATCAGGCCGCCGCGACCCGCCTGAGTGCTGTCATTCCCGCACCGATCAGAATCCATGCCCGCCACGCCCTCCGATCTCTTCGCCTTCCTCGACCGGCTTGGCATCACGCACGTGACGGTGACCCATCCCGCGCTGTTCACGGTCGAGCAATCACGGGAGTTGCGTGGAACCATTCCCGGCGGCCACACCAAGAATCTCTTCCTCAAAGATAAAAAGGGTGGCCTGTTCCTGGTCACCGCACTCGAGGATGCGGCGATCGAGCTCAAGTCGCTGCACCGCCGCCTCGGCGCGTCCGGCCGCTTTTCCTTCGGACCCGCCGAGTTGATGCTCGCCACCCTCGGCATCGAGCCCGGCGCGGTCACGCCGTTCGCTGCGATGAACGACAGCGATCGGCGCGTAAGCGTTGTGCTCGACGAAGCCCTGATGCGTCACGAGACGATCAACTGTCACCCGCTGGTGAACACCATGACCACCTCGATCAAGCGCGCCGACTTGTTGCGGTTCCTCGAAGCCACCGGCCATCCGCCCAGGATCGTGGCGCTCGCGGAACAGGAGGCGCCGACGCCAGGCTGAGTTATCGATTGCAAAGCTGCCGGTTGACCCCATTTAATTGGCCATATCCGGTTTTGGGCGCGGCCGGGGCTCCCCTTCGGCCGTGCTCGGCAATGCCCATTGATCGGCCCGAACGGCCAACCGACGCAATCGAACCGTCCACGTCGCCCGGCGTGGCCGGCGTGGACGAAGGACGGACGAGATGACGATGTTGCAGAGCGGCGAGGCGGCAGCCACCGGCAGCGTGGTCAAGGATACGACCACTCAAACCTTCGTCAAAGACGTCATCGAGGAATCCAAGCGCCAGCCGGTCCTGGTGGACTTCTGGGCGGAATGGTGCGGCCCGTGCAAGCAACTGGCGCCGGTGCTGGAAAAAGCGGTGCGCGCGGCCAAGGGCAAGGTCAAGCTCGTCAAGATGGACATCGACAAGCACCCCACGATCCCGGGGCAGCTCGGTATCCAGTCGATCCCGGCGGTGTTCGCCTTCGTCAATGGCCAGCCGGTCGACGGCTTCCTCGGTGCGCTGCCGGAAAGCCAGGTGACCGCCTTCATCGAGCGCCTCACCAAGGACCGCCTCGGCGGCGAGGAAAGGGATCTCTTGAAAACTGCCGACGACGCACTGGCCAGCGGCGATGCCGCGGGTGCGGCCGATCTCTACGCCAAGGTGCTGGCGCAGGACAGCGGCAACCTCGCGGCGCTCGGCGGTCTGGCGCGCAGTTACGTGCGCACCGGGGCGCTTGAGCAGGCAAAGCAGACGCTGGCTTTGGTGCCGGAAGCCAAACACAACGATCCCGCGATCGCCGCCGCCCGCGCGGCGCTCGAGGTCAGCGAGCAGGCGAAAGCAGTGGGACCGATTTCCGATCTCGAGCAGAAGGTCGCGGCCAATCCGCTCGACCATCAAGCCCGCTTCGATCTCGCGCTCGCTTTGAATGGCAAGGGACGACGCCAAGAGGCGGTCGACAACTTGCTCGAGATCGTCAAGCGCGATCGTAAATGGAACGACGACGGTGCGCGCAAGCAGCTGGTTCAGTTCTTCGAGGCTTGGGGCCCGACCGACGAAGCCACCGTCAACGGCCGCAAGCGGCTATCGTCGATCTTGTTTTCGTAAGGCCGCTCGATCGGCTTCCGAGGGAGCGCGTCTCAGGGCGAAGGTCAAGGCAAGCAGTTCCGGTCGCATTGCCGCGCTGGGAGAGCGACCATGCCAATGAATGCGGTCTATCACGGGCCCGGGGACCTCGCCGACGTCATCCCGGTGTTTCCGCTACCGGGCGCGCTGTTGCTGCCGCGCGGCCAGATGCCACTCAACATCTTCGAACCGCGCTATCTGGCGATGATCGATGATGCCCTGCGCGCCGGTCACCGGCTGATCGGCATGATCCAGCCCGACGATGCAAACCCGGGGCCGGAGAACAAGCCCAACCTCTACAAGGTCGGCTGCGTCGGCCGCATCACGCAACTCGCCGAGACCGGCGACGGCCGCTATCTTCTCCAGCTCACCGGCATCGCGCGCTTTCGCATCGACGCGGAGCTCAGCGTGTCGACACCGTACCGCCAGTGCCGCGTCACCTATGCTCCCTTCACCGACGATTTCACCGCCCGCAAGGGCGAGGACGAGGTCGATCGCCCGAGCCTGCTACGGGCGCTCTCGGATTTTCTCACAGCCAACAACCTCAAGGCCGATTGGGAAGGCATCGAGAACGCCCCCAACGAGGCGCTGGTCAATGCGCTCGCGATGATGTCGCCCTACGGCACCGCCGAGAAGCAGGCGCTTCTGGAAGCGCCCGATCTCAAGACGCGCGCCGAGATCCTGGTTGCCGCGACCGAGATCGAGCTTGCGAAGAAAACATCGGGTGGCGAGACGCCGTTGCAATAAGGCTCCGATGCGTTTTGACTCCATCATCACAGTGCAGCTTGGAGGCAAGTCATGAGCACCTCGCCCGACCGTCCCGCCGGCAGCGTCGATCCGAAGCTCCTGGAAATTCTCGTTTGTCCCGTGACGAAGGGCCCACTCGAATACGATGCGGAGAAGCAGGAGCTGATCTCGCGCTCCGCCAAGCTCGCTTACCCGATCCGCGCCGGGATTCCGATCATGCTGCCTGAAGAGGCACGCAAGCTGGATTGACGTTCAAGCTCGGCATTACCCGCGGAAGCTGAGAACCCGGGCCGCGGCACATTTTTTCGTTTGACTCGTGTAACGAGAATCTTCGAGAACAGGGCATTCACCAAAGCCGCGCCCGACCGGTCCCGATACCGCGTCGGGCTTTCTGTTGCACGAACACAAGCGGCTCCAGCCCTCGATGGATGCAACCAACAGTTGTAGATGCATTGTTTCCCCTTGATATTATCAATGGGATTTGCAACGCACGCGTGTGTGCGGCGGGAGAACGCCTGGCGGTCCCCGGCTCCTTGTCTTCTCCCCGGCACGAAGCGATCAATGGCGGGACCCGTCCCGGTCATCAACGTGAACGAAGGGCGATGCCATGATCAAAATCTGGGGACGAAACACCTCGGTGAACGTGCAGAAGGTGATGTGGGCAGTGGGCGAGCTCGGCCTACCCCACGAGCGCATCGACGTCGGCGGGTCCTTCGGCAAGAACAACGAGCCTGCCTATCTCGCCATGAATCCCAACGGCCTGGTGCCGACGCTCGAGGAAGACGGATTCGTGCTGTGGGAATCGAACACGATCGTCCGCTACCTCGCGGCGAAATACGGCGCCGGCACGCTCGAGCCTTCCGATATGCACGCACGCGCGCGCGCCGGTAGTTGGATGGACTGGCAGCTCACGGTCGCGCATCCGCCGCTGACGCCGGTGTTCTGGGGGTTGATCCGCACACCGCCCGAAAAACGCGATCATGCGGCGATCGAGGCCGGCAAGGTCAAATGCATCGCGGTGATGAAAATTCTCGACGCGCATCTTGCGAAAAGCGCGTTCGTCGCCGGCGACACGCTGTCCATGGGCGATATTCCGGTCGCGCTGATGGCTTACCGCTTCCGCCGCTTAGTGCCGGAGCGGCCGGCGCTCGGGCATCTCGAGCGCTGGTTTGCCGCCATCGAGCAGCGCCCCGCGTTCAAGCAACACGTGATCGCGATCCCGTTCGTGTGACTTAATCTTTTCTGCACATCACAACGCCTCGCCGCGCAAAAGCTTGGGCACCTCACCGACGAGGCCCGCGGCTTCGCGGATGAACAGATGCTTCAGTGCGGGCAGACGATCGACGACGCCGAGGCCCACGTCGCGCACGAGGCGCAGCACGTCCGATTGATTCGAGAACAGCCGGTTGAGCCCATCGGTCGCAATTCCCATCGCGACGGTATCGAACCGACGCCAACGCTGGTAGCGCTCGAGCACGGCAAGCGAGCCGGGATCGAGTCCGAGCCGAGCGGCATCGACGATGACTTCGGCGAGCGCGGCAACATCCTTGAGGCCCATATTGAGCCCCTGCCCCGCGATGGGATGGATGACGTGCGCGGCATCGCCCACGAGAGCGAGGCGGTCGGCGATGAAGGTGCGCGCCACGGAAAGGCCGAGCGGATGCGCACGGCGCGGGCCAACCACTCTGATTTCACCCAGATGGAGGCCGAAACGGCGCTCGAGCTCGGCATGGAATTCCGCGTCCGGCAGCGCGACGATGCGCGCCGCCTCGTGCGCCTGCTCGGTCCACACGATCGACGAGCGATGCCCCACGGAGGGATCGCGTTTCAGCGGCAGGATCGCGAACGGCCCGGCAGGCAGAAAATGCTCCTCCGCGCGCCCGCGATGGTCGCGCTCATGGGCGACCGTGGCGACAATCGCCGATTGGCCGTAGCTGAAGCCCTGGCTGGCGATGCCCGCGCGCTCGCGAATCGCCGAACGCGCGCCGTCGGCAGCGATGAGGAGCCCCGCAGCAAGCGTATCGCCGTCGGACAAGCGCACGCTGACGCGCTCATTCGTCACGGCGAGATCGGCGACAGCCGCAGTGCGCAGCGTGACCCCCTCGTCTTTCGCCTTTTCCACCAGGGCCGCAAGCAGAGCGGCATTTTCGATCATGTGGGCGAAGGGCTCGCCCGGCTCTACGTCTCCTTCGAAGGTGAGAAAGACCGGCCGCACGGCATCGCTGAGACGGCTGTCGGTCACGACCATGTCGAGGATGGGCTGCGCCTCGACCTTCTGCCACACGCCGATCGTCTCGAACAATCGTCGCGCCGCGGCCACAATGGCGGACGCACGCCCGTCTTTTGCAGCGCTTGTCAACGCGGGGTCGGCAACCGTGACCGAGAACGAGGGGCCAAGACCTTGGCGTAGCGCAATCGCCAGCGCCAAACCGGCAAAGCCGGCGCCCCCGATCAGCGCATCGCTCCTCTGCGCAGTGCGAGCCGAGGCTTCCACGACCGTCCTCCTGCCTCACTATAGCATTGTCATGTCGCAGGTCCGCGGATGATGATGGGACTTGAGCCAACAAGGTCAGCGATGTCGTCCGCTGTTCAAGATCTCCTCGCCATTCTCGATCTCGAGCAACTCGAGCTCAATCTGTTCCGCGGCCGCTCCCCGCAGGTGGGCTGGCAACGCGTGTTCGGCGGACAGGTGATCGGCCAAGCACTCGTCGCCGCCTGCCGCACGGTCGACGTCGCCGGACGGCCGCCGCACTCGCTGCACGCCTATTTCCTGCTCCCCGGCGACCCCAAGGTGCCGATCATCTATGAAGTGGACCGCATCCGTGACGGCAGGAGCTTCACGACTCGGCGCGTGAGCGCCATCCAGCACGGGCACGCAATTTTCACCATGGCGGTCTCGTTTCATCGCGATGAGCCCGGCATGAGCCATCAGGCCAGAATGCCGGCGGTCGTAAAGCCTGAGCAACTGCCGAACGAAGCCGACATCAAAGAGCGCGTGTTGCCGCTGATGCCCGATCCGGTGCGGCGCTATTACGAGCGCGAACGGCCGATCGAGTGGCGGCCGGTGGAGTTGGACCGTTATCTGGGGAAAAAAATCGAGGACGGTCGCTTTCATGTCTGGATCCGGGCCACCGCGCAGCTTCCGGATGAGCCCGCAATCGCTCAGTGCGTGCTCGCCTATGCATCCGACATGCTGTTGCTCGATTCGGCGCTAATCCCCCACGGCCGCACCGTGTTCGAACAAACTCTCATGGCCGCAAGCCTCGACCACGCGCTCTGGTTTCACCGCCCATTCCGCGCCGACGAATGGCTGCTCTACGCGCATGATAGCCCTAATCTTTTCGGTTCACGCGGCTTTGCCCGGGGCCTCATTTTTGCTCGCGACGGAGCCCTGGTCGCGTCCGTGGCCCAGGAGGGGCTGCTGCGTGAGCGGCGGCTTCCTTGAAAAGGTCAGCCATGCTGCCGTGATCGGAATTCGAATGTGCTTCTATGGGGAAAACACGAAACTAATCGCTTAATCTTTCATCATGGCGCCGATATCGTGGGCGCGGTGCGCGGAGTGAATTCATGAAGCTGGTCATCGCCATCATCAAGCCGTTCAAGCTCGAAGATGTCCGCGATGCGCTGGTCGCGGTCGGCGTACACGGAATGACGGCAAGCGAGGTCAAGGGCTACGGCCGCCAGAAAGGGCACACGGAGATCTACCGCGGCGCCGAATACGCCGTCCACTTCCTCCCGAAGATCCGCATCGAGGTGGCGGTGCCGACCGATCGCGTGGGGGCCGTCGTCGAAGCCATCATCGGGTCCGCCAAAACCGGCCAAATCGGTGACGGCAAGATCTTCGTCACCGCCATCGATCAAGCGGTGCGCATCAGGACCGGCGAGACCGACGCGGACGCGTTGTAAACGCCTGAAGCACATCCAGGGGGGACAGCATGACAAGAGACAGTAGTCGCGTGGCATGCGGGCTTGCCGCCACGCTGAGTTTGGGCCTCGCCGCTGCCCCGGCACTGGCGCAGGACGCCAACTCGACCATCGACGGGGCTGACACGGCCTGGATGATCTCCGCCACAGCTCTCGTGCTGATGATGACGATCCCGGGCTTAGCCCTGTTCTATTGCGGCATGGTGCGCAAGAAGAACGTGCTCGCCACCATGGCGCAGAGCTTCGCTTGTACCGCGCTGTGCTCGTTGTTGTGGTTTGCGATCGGCTACAGCCTGAGCTTCGTCGGAAGCGGGCCCTGGATCGGAACCTTCGAGCGTCTGTTTTTGCTGGGCACCACGATGGAGTCGACGAGCGCGTTCGCGCCGACGATTCCGGAGTTCTTGTACGTCGTCTACCAGATGACGTTTGCAATCATCACGGTTGCGCTGATCGCCGGCGCGGTCGCCGACCGCATGCGTTTTTCCGCGTTTTTATGGTTTGCCGCCGGTTGGCTCATCTTGGTCTACGTGCCGATCACGCATTGGGTATGGGGCGGCGGCTTTCTCGCCAGTGCAGGCGTTCTCGATTTTGCCGGCGGCACCGTCGTTCACCTCAACGCGGGCATTGCCGGCCTGGTCGCGGCCTACGTGCTCGGCAAACGCCACGGCTACGGCACGGACAATTTCGCGCCTTACGACCTGTCGCTGGCGGTCATCGGGACGGGGCTGCTCTGGGTCGGCTGGCTGGGCTTCAACGGCGGCTCGGCGCTGGGCGCCAATTCGCGCGCGGCCTTCGCCATCACCGCGACGCATCTCGCGGCCTCGGCCGGCGCGCTGACCTGGATGTTTCTAGAGTGGTGGACCCGCAGAAGGCCATCGGTGCTCGGCATGATCACCGGTGCCATCGCCGGTCTCGGCACCATCACGCCTGCATCCGGCTTCGTGCTGCCCTGGCAGGGGGTGATCATCGGCATCATCGCCGGCGCCGTTTGTTTCTGGGCCTGCACCTGGTTGAAGCTGCGGATCGGCTATGACGATTCACTCGACGTATTCGGGGTGCACGGCGTCGGTGGCGCCACGGGCACGTTGCTTACCGGAGTGTTCGCGGTGGCGGCCTTGTCTGCGAGCCCGGACTCGCCGCAGGGATCGCCGGGGCTGCTGGAGGGGAATGCCCGACAGGTCTTGATCCAGCTCTATGCAATTATCGTAGTCATCATCTGGTCGGGCGTGCTCACCTACGTGCTACTCAAGGTGATCTCGTTCCTCTTACCGTTGCGGGTGAACCAGCAACACGAGATCGAGGGCCTCGATCTGACGCAGCACGGCGAAGCGCTGCAATAGACGTTCGTGCATCGAACCACCTCCGCCGAGAAAGGCTGCGGTCGCAAACACCCGACGCGCGGCCCAGCCGCCCAGGCGCATGAAGTTGAGGCGCCCGGGCGCGCCTGACACATGGGCATTCCAGGCCTCGGGTTCTCCTGATTAAAAATTGTGCAGCCCTGGGCGGGGTTTGTGCGACGCTTGACAAAAGGTCGCAGCACCTCCCCGCCCGGCCGGCAAACGCCTTTTGTTTCCGCGCACTTACGGCTCATGCAGCGAACTGGCACGCCGCTTGATTCGCACCAGTCGCTTTGCCGCGCTGAGCCGAGGCTTCCGCGCGTCCAAACACAGCGAAGATTGCCCACAACCTGCACCCGCAGGGATGGGCCCAAGCGGGGGTCAAACCCATGAAAATCGTCATGGCCATCATCAAGCCTTTCAAGCTCGACGAGGTCCGCGACGCTCTCACCGGGATCGGCGTGCACGGGATGACCGTGACCGAGGTCAAAGGCTACGGGCGTCAGAAGGGCCACACGGAAATTTATCGCGGCGCCGAGTATGCGGTGAGCTTCTTGCCCAAAATCAAGATCGAAGTGGCAGTCGCAACCGATCAGGTCGACAAGACCATCGACACGATCACCACAGCCGCGAAGACCGGGCAGATCGGAGACGGAAAAATCTTCGTCCTCAACCTCGATACGGCCGTGCGCATCCGCACTGGCGAGATCGACAGTGCAGCGCTCTGAAATCCCGCACTCAACGTCTAGCGACAGGAGTTAGACCCATGACGTTCAAGAAACCTAGCCGTGCGGGGCTCGTGGCTCTCGCGTTGGCGGCTCTCTTCGCCTTCTTTCTGAGCATGTCGGCGATCGACGGCTCCTATGCCGAGGAGGCAGCGGCTACGCCGGCCGCGGCATCGCCGCCCGCCTGCGCCGGCAATCCCGATCCGAAATTGGCGGTGCTCGAGAACTGCACGCCCAATTCCGGCGACACCGCGTGGATGCTTACCTCGGTGGCGCTGGTCCTGATGATGACGATTCCGGGGCTCGGCCTGTTCTATGGCGGCATGGTCCGCAAGAAGAACGTGGGCGATACCGTGATGACGAGCTTCGCCATCACCTGCCTCGTCAGCCTTCTTTGGCTCATCTGCACCTACAGCTTGGCATTCCGATCGGGAACGCCGTTCATCGGAGGCCTCGACCGCGCGTTCCTGCAGGGCATCGTGAGCGACATTTCCAAGGGCATCGGCAATCCCAATCCGCTCGCGCCGACCATCCCCGAGAGCGTCTATCTGTGCTTCCAGCTCACGTTCGCCATCATTACTCCGGCGCTGATCGCTGGAGCCTTCGCGGAGCGCATGAAGTTCTCGGCCATGCTGTGGTTCATCGGCCTGTGGGCGATCTTCGTCTATTCGCCGATCGCACACTGGGTCTGGGGGCCGGATGGTTTTCTCGCCGCCGGCAACGCGGACAACTGGATCAAGGTTCTCGACTTCGCCGGCGGCACGGTCGTGCACATCAATTCCGGCGTAGCGGGGCTTATGGCCTGCCTCATGCTGGGCAAGCGCAAGGACACCGGCCCGAACCACAACATGGTGCTCACGTTCATCGGCGCTTCGCTGTTGTGGGTCGGCTGGTTCGGCTTCAACGCGGGCTCGGCCGTGACCGCGGGAATGCAGGCCGGCATGGCCATGACCGTGACTCACATGGCGACGGCGGCCGCCGCATTCACCTGGATGCTGGTCGAATGGGTGACGCGGGGCAAACCGACCGTCGTCGGCATCTGTACCGGCGCCGTGGCTGGCCACGTCGCCATCACTCCGGCGTCCGGTTTCGTCGGCCCCGTCGGCTCGCTCTGCATCGGGATCGCGGCCGGCGTTCTCTGCTACTGGGGCTGCACCGGCCTAAAACACATGCTGGGCTACGATGACGCGCTCGACGCCTTTGGCGTCCATGCCGTCGGCGGCATTGCCGGTGCGTTGCTCACCGGCGTGTTAGCGGTCGAGCAATACGGCGGCACCGCCGGCCTGCTCGAGGGCAATCCGGGACAGTTCCTCAATCAAATCTATGGCGTCGTCATCGTGCTCGTCTACGACGCCGTCGTGTCGCTGATCATCCTCAAGGTCATCGACATCTTCATCGGCCTGCGCGTCAGCGATGAGGTAGAGCGCGAGGGTCTCGATCTCGCGCTGCATGGCGAGACCGTCCATTGACGAGATACGGTTAGGGCGGAGACCCGGCACCGCCCTTGCCGTCGAGGGGTCCCAGCGCAAGCTGGGACCCCTCACTTTTTCTCTCGGCAGACGAACCAAAGCGCGAGGCAGAGCCGAGCACTGCACGGCCCTTCGCACCATCTGCTATGCATGCGGCCACCGATGGTTAATCGCGCCTTAACCCCGCCGCACCTATGGTAGGACAACCCTCGCGCGGCGGGTGTTGGCGCCGCTTTGTCGATGTTCATGACCGCCGCCGAACGCGTTTCTCCTCCCTCGCCTAGCCGGCCCGATATCGGCCGTTCGCCGTTCGTGCGGCTGCGCGAGCTTCTGGGCAACGTCGAGCCCGGCAAATCCCCGATCAGCCTCGCCGTGGGCGAACCGCAGCACGGCGTGCCGGCATTCGTCGGCGCGGTCCTGGCCGCCCATATCGACGAGTTTGGCCGATATCCCATGAACAAGGGCCTGGACGCCTTTTGCGAGGCGGCTGCAGCCTGGCTCGGGCGGCGCTTTGCCCTGCCGCGCCCGATCGATCCGGCCCATGAAATTTTGGTGCTCAACGGATCGCGGGAAGGACTGTTTCTCGCGGCAATCGCGGCGGCGCGCTGGGTTACCGGCCGCCGGGGCCGCCCCGCAATGCTCATTCCCAATCCTTTTTACGCCGCCTACGCCGCGGGCGCGGTCGCAGCGAATTGCGAGCCGGTATACCTGCCGGCCACGGCGGCGACCGGCTTTCTTCCCGATCTCGATGCGCTCTCGGAGGACGTTCTCGCCCGCACCGTTGCTTTCTTCATTGCTTCGCCTGCCAACCCGCAGGGTGCGGTAGCCGACCTCAACTATCTTACGCGCGTGGTCGCCCTCGCCCGGCGGTTTGGATTCCTGGTGTTCAGCGACGAATGTTATTCCGAGATCTACACGCGACATCCGCCCGCCGGCATGCTCGAAGCCGCCGGCGCCGATTTTGCAAACGTGATCGAATTCCAATCGTTGTCCAAGCGCTCCAACCTCCCGGGGCTGCGCATCGGCTTTGCCGCGGGCGATCGAAAATTCCTCGCGCGCTTCCTGGAGCTGCGCAACGTCTCGGCGCCGCAGGTGCCCGTGCCCGCGCAACGGGTGGCTATCGCTGCTTATGCCGACGAGGCGCATGTCGAAGAAAACCGCCGGCTCTATGCGCAGAAATACGATCTCGCCGATGACATCATCGGCGAGCGCTACGGTTACCGGCGGCCGGGAGGCGGATTCTTTCTCTGGCTCGACGTTTCGGCGCAAGGCGGCGATGAAGCGGTCGCGCTGAGACTCTGGCGCGAGGCGGGGCTGCGCGTGGTGCCGGGCCGCTATCTCGCACGCGAGCAGACCGACGGCTCGAATCCCGGGCTGGGCTACATTCGCGTCGCCATGGTGCAGGATCGGGAGACGACGGCGGAGGCGCTCCAGCGTCTCGTGGCGGTGCTGGGCTGAAGGACCATCATGGCGGCCATCGACCGGGGCCTCGAGACTCTCAATTTTCTTCCCGACAGCGTGCGTGAGGCGCTGCGCCGGCGCCTGCGCGAGCTCGGCGGCTTCGGCCTTCTCGTGGTCGCCACGCTGCTTGCACTCGCGCTCGCGACCTGGTCGGTACAGGATCCCTCACTGAGCCACGCCACCAATGCGCCGGTGCGCAACCTGCTCGGCGCACCCGGCGCCATCGTCGCCGATCTGCTGATGCAGGTTCTCGGGATAGCTGCGCTCGCGTTCATTTTGCCGATCGCCATTTGGGGCTGGCGGCTCATGACCCACCGGCCCTTGCGGCAGGAGCGCTTGCGCCTCCTGTTCTGGATTCTCGGCGTGGTGCTGTGTGCCGGCTGCGCTGCCGCGCTGCCGCGCAGCCCCGCGTGGCCGCTACCGGTTGGGCTCGGCGGCGTGATCGGGGATTGGGTGCTGCGGCTGCCGGCGCTGCTCGCCGGCGGAACGCTTGCGGGAGCGCTGCGCGTCGCGGTCGCGGTCGCAGCGGGCGCAGGAACGCTCGTATGCTTCGCGGTCGTCACCGGATTTGGATGGACGAACAATGACCGCAAGGCGGACGTTGCCGCCGAGGACGATGAAGCGCCGGCGTCCATCTCGCTCGGCTGGATAACGCACGGCTTTCTCAGCCTGAAAGCGCGTCTCGCGCGCGCACTCACGCGCCGGCCGCCGAAACCGGCACCAGCCCGCCGCGAGGCACCGGCGCCCGGCCGCATCGAACCGCGCTTCGAGACAGGTGAGCCATCGAGGCTCGCTGCGGAGATGGAGGACGAGGACGACAACGTAGCCCGCGTTACGTCGCGCAAGCCCAGAGCAACCCCGCGCGCGCCGCGAAGATCGAGCGGTGGCTACGTGCTGCCCTCGCTCGAACTCCTGGCTGCGCCGAAAGCCATCGGACGCACGATGCTGAGCGCCGATGCGCTGCAGACGAACGCCACCGCGCTCGAGGGCGTTCTCGCCGACTTCGGCGTGCGTGGCGAGATCATCAATGCCCGGCCCGGCCCGGTGGTCACCCTCTACGAGCTCGAGCCCGCGCCCGGAATCAAATCATCGCGGGTGATCGGGCTCGCCGACGACATCGCCCGCTCCATGAGTGCGCTCTCGGCGCGCGTCGCGGTGGTGGCTGGACGCAACGTCATCGGCATCGAGCTGCCGAACCCCACGCGCGAGAAGGTGTATTTGCGCGAACAGCTCGCCAGCTCCGACTACATCGACAGCAGCGCCAAGTTGCCGCTCTGTCTCGGCAAGACCATCGGCGGCGAGCCGGTGATCGTCGATCTCGCACGCATGCCGCATCTGTTGATCGCCGGCACCACCGGCTCCGGCAAGTCGGTCGCCATCAACACCATGATCTTGAGTCTGCTCTACCGGCTCCGGCCGGACCAATGCCGCCTCATCATGGTCGACCCGAAAATGCTCGAGCTGTCGGTCTACGACGGCATCCCACATCTGCTCACCCCGGTGGTCACCGATCCCAAGAAGGCGGTCGTCGCGCTCAAATGGGCGGTGCGCGAGATGGAGGAGCGCTACAAGAAGATGTCGAAGCTCGGCGTGCGCAATATCGACGGCTACAACGCGCGCGTGGCCGAGGCGAAAACGAAGGGCGAGAAGCTCAGCCGCACTGTCCATACCGGCTACGACAAGGAAACGGGCGAGGCGATCTACGAAAACGAAGAACTCGATCTCGAGCCGTTGCCGTTCGTGGTGGTCATCGTGGACGAGATGGCGGACCTGATGATGGTCGCCGGCAAGGACATCGAAGGCGCCGTGCAGCGTCTCGCTCAAATGGCGCGTGCTGCCGGCCTGCACGTGATCCTGGC
>CBFGVM010000051.1:0-14802 GCA_965652015.1 uncultured Alphaproteobacteria bacterium | reverse complement strand
CGGTGTCGAGCACAATTTCGCGCACGTCTACATTCCAGTGGGCTGCGACACCCCGAATCACCCTCGCCGACGCGGCATTGTAGCAATCGCGTTGAGGATCGCACGCACGTCGGCGCGCGCCGCCTCAAAGCCCCGCGAAGTATCCACGACAAAATCCGCCCGACGACGCTTCTCGTCGTCCGGCATCTGCTTGGCGAGAATCGCGTCGAGCTTGTCCGCCGTCATGCCTGGGCGTTCGAGGACGCGCGAGCGCTGCACGTCAGGCGGCGCGGAGACCACCACCACCGCGTCGACACGCTTCTCGCCACCGGTTTCGAACAGGAGGGGAATATCCAGCACTACAACTTTCTCGCCGCGCGTTTCGGCTTCGGCCAGCAGGCGCCGCTCGGCCTCTTGCACGAGGGGGTGCACGATCGCCTCCAGCCGTTTCAGCGCTGCGCCGTCGCCTAGAACACGTGCCGCCAGCCTATCGCGATCGACCTTGCCGCCCGCGGTGGTGCCGGGAAATGCCGCCTCGATAGCCGCCGCGGCTTCCCCATCATAGAGGCGATGCACCACCGCGTCGGCATCGTGCACGGGCACGCCTTCCTCGGCGAAGAAGCGCGCCGTTGTCGACTTTCCCATGCCAAGCGAGCCGGTGAGGCCGAGAATAAACATGCCGTCTACTAGCTTACGGTGCCCGACAATTCATCCCGCCAGCCATCCGGCATCCCGGAAATATTGCAGCAGTGCCACCAGCGGCAGCCCCAGAATCGTGAAATGGTCGCCGTCGATCCGATCGAACAGCTGGATGCCGACCCCCTCCAGTTGGTAGGCGCCGACGCTCGCCGTGACCACAGGGCCCGCGGCATCGAGGTAAGTTTCCAGAAAACCATCTGAAAAGCGGCGCATGGTGAGCCGCGCAATCTCCCGATGCTCGAACAAGATGGAGTTCTCTCGTACCAGGGCAATCGCGCTGTGCAGCTCGTGGGTTCGACCGCGCAGCGCTTCGAGCTGCTGGCGCGCGCCGGCGCGGTCGACAGGCTTCGAGAACCGCCGCTCGCCGAGCGTTAACGTCTGGTCCGCACCCAGTACAAGGCGTCCGGGAAGGCGGGCGGCGACTGTGCGCGCCTTCTCGCGCGCGAGCAGCGCAGCGAGTTCGCCCGCATCGTGCAAGGTACTGCGTTGTTCGATCGCGCGCTCATCGACATCAGCAGGCTGGACCTCGAATGGAAGTCCGGCATCTCGCAGGATGGCATGGCGGATCGCGCTCTTGGACGCGAGCACGAGCGGTTCGCCGGCGAGCCACAGCGGCATCGCTCAAGCGACCGGCTGGCGGCGGCGTTCGGCGAGAAAACTCATCACTGCGGCGGCGGTCTCCTCGATCGAGCGGCGCGTCACGTCAATGCTGGGCCAATTGTGCCTGGCGCACAGCTTGCGCGAGAACGCCACCTCCTCGGCGACCGCCTTGCGGTCGATGTATTGGTCATTATCGTGATGCGCTCTCAGACCGAGCAAACGATTCTGGCGAATCTGCACGATTCGTTCCGGGCTGGCATAGAGCCCAACCACGAGCGGTCGCGACAGGTGCTCGACGTGCTTGGGGATTTGGACCCCCGGCACGACTGGTACGTTGCCGGTCTTTACGCCGCGGTTTGCGAGATAAATCGACGTGGGGGTCTTCGACGTACGTGATACGCCGACAAGAACCACGTCCGCTTCCTCCAAGTCTTCGAGGTGTTGGCCATCGTCATGCAGCATCGTGTAGTTGAGTGCATCAATGCGCTTGAAATACTCCGCATTGAGCGTGTGTTGCGCCCCGACACGATGCGAGGTTTCGGTGCCGAGATAGGATTGCAGGAGCTGCAGGACCGGTCCCAGGATCGATAGACAGGGCAGGCCCAGCTCGCGGCAGCGATTCTCAAGCCGTCGCACCAGTTCCTCCTCGAGCAGCGTATACAGCACGATGCCCGGAGACTCCTCGATCTCCGCCAGGACACGGTCAAGCTGTCTCTGCGTGCGGACCAAGGGATAGACATGCTCGACTGCCGAAACCTTGGTGTACTGCGCGGTCGCGGCGCGCGCGACGGTGGTCAACGTCTCGCCTGTCGCGTCTGACACGAGGTGAAGGTGGAAATAACTACCAGGACGCTGCGGCATGATAACGGCGGGACTAGCTGTGGATTTCCGGTGAGGAGGCCACGAGCGGAGCCCAAGTGCAAGTCCGCGACCGACGCAAATCTCGGACCTTTCCCATTTGCTGGCGTGGGGACACCGTCAAGGGCACTCGGTGGATGTACTGGGAAAATGTGAATGAGACCTGGATTTCGCGATCAAGGACGAGCTTTGAGTAATGATAAAATCGATGCTTTCGGATTGCTTCGCTGGAATGGCATTTTAGTCCACAGGACAGGCATAACTTTCTTCCGCGTGGATACCATGTGTACGGCGATGTATGAGTCAAATCCACGGTCTAACAATCACAACAGATCTTTAAAGATCTAGATTTTTAGGGAAGCCCCAAGGTCGGATGACACGGTGAATAAGCCCCTTCTCGATGTGCTCGATCGTCAATGCCGTCATCCACCGCCGATATGGTTGATGCGGCAAGCCGGCCGCTATCTGCCGGAATATCGAGCAATGCGGGAAAAGGCAGGAGATTTTCTCAAACTTTGTTTCACGCCGGAACTGGCGGCCGAAGTAACGCTTCAGCCCGTTCGTCGATTTGGTTTCGACGCAGCAATTCTATTTTCCGACATTTTGGTGATTCCGCATGCGCTCGGACAATCCGTGCAATTTACGATGGGTGAAGGACCGCAGCTTGATGCAATCGCGGATCGCCGAAACTTGGCTCGACTGAAACCTGAACTTGACCACGGCATACTTGCGCCGATTTATGAGGCAATCGAAAGAACCAAGGTGGATCTTCCTCCGGCTGTCGCATTACTCGGCTTCTGTGGCGCACCATGGACGGTCGCCAGCTACATGGTCGCAGGTAGCGGCACATCGGAGCAGAAGCCCGCGCGGCGTTTTGCCTATGAAGATCCCGACGGTTTTGGCGAGCTGATCGAGAAGCTAGTCGATGCATCCGCAAGCTACCTGATTCGACAATTGAAAGCGGGGGTTGATGCGGTGCAGATCTTCGATACCTGGGCCGGCGTTTTGCCGGCGCAAGAATTTCAGCGATGGTGTATCGGTCCCACTCAGCGCATTATTGCAGAGGTGCGTCGTGAGGTGCCTGGTGCAAAAGTGATTGCGTTTCCGCGCGGTGCCGGCACCGCACTCTTGCACTACGTCCACCACGTTCCGGTAGACGCCATCGGCCTCGATTGGACAGTCGATCCCATCTTTGTTCGCGACCAGATCGAGCCACGCATGCCGGTGCAGGGAAATCTCGACCCATTGGTGCTGCTCACCGGCGGCGCCGCACTCGATCGCAGGGTCGACATGATACTTGAGGCCTTTTCGGAGCGGCCCTTCATCTTCAATCTCGGACACGGTGTCTTGCCGCAGACACCAATAGCGCACGTGGAGCGAATGATTGCGCGGGTGCGCGCGCGGTAGAGGCCGCGCATGAATATCGGAGCGAGCATGTACGTCTGGCTAAAGGCCTTCCACGTCATCGCAATTATCGCGTGGATGGCGGGAATGCTCTATCTGCCCCGGCTGTTCGTCTATCACTGCGAAGCCGAGCCCCGTTCCAGGCAGTCGGAAACCTTCAAAGTCATGGAGCGGCGGCTCCTGCACGCGATTATCACTCCGGCCATGGTGGTGAGCTGGGTGCTGGGACTGTGGCTTGCATGGACGGGCGGGTTCTATGCTGCCGGCTGGCTACACGCGAAGGTGCTCTTGGTCCTCGCGCTCTCCGCCCTGCACGGCTTTTTTGTGCGCTGCGTGCGCGAATTCGCCCGGGACCGGAATCGATTCTCTCAAAATTTCTACAGGATTATCAATGAAGTACCGGCAGTGCTCATGGTCGGAATCGTGATCCTCGCGGTCGTTAAGCCATTCTGATCGCGCCCGGTCACCATCCACACGTGGCGCGCGCCCCTTGCGTAGGGAACCGTCTTTACCTATGTTGGTTCATCTCCCCGAACGCAGGCAGATGCAATTAATTCCGGCCCAAGTGCGGGAGCCGGCCCTTGTATCGGGCCCAAACGCATCGCTTTAAGACCTGCGATTCCCCTCCTACCGATCGGCAGTTTTTTCCTCACCGATCCCCTCCATAGGACTACCCCGTATGCGGGAAATGAAACTCCAAGACCTCAAGGCCAAAACACCGGCCGAGCTCGTCTCGTTCGCCGAGGAGCTGGAGGTCGAAAATGCCAGCACCATGCGCAAGCAGGAGCTGATGTTCGGTATTCTCAAACAGCTCTCCATGCGCGAGACCGATATTGTCGGCGAAGGCGTCGTCGAGGTGCTCCCCGACGGTTTTGGCTTCTTGCGTTCGCCGGAAGCAAATTACCTGCCCGGACCCGACGACATCTACGTCTCGCCCTCGCAGATTCGCCGCTTCGGTCTGCGGACCGGCGACACCATCGACGGTCACATCCGCTCGCCCAAGGAGGGCGAGCGCTATTTTGCGCTGCTCAAGGTCAACACGATTAATTTCGAGGATCCGGAGAAGGCGCGACACAAGGTCAACTTCGACAATCTCACCCCGCTCTATCCCGAGGAGCGGCTGCGGATGGAACACGAGGATCCGACCAAGAAGGATCTCTCCCCCCGCGTCATCGATATCGTTGCACCGATCGGAAAAGGTCAGCGCGCGCTGATCGTGTCACCACCGCGCACGGGCAAGACGGTGCTGTTGCAAAACATTGCCCACGCCATTACCGCCAACCATCCGGAATGCTACCTGATCGTCCTGCTCATCGACGAGCGGCCAGAGGAAGTGACCGATATGCAGCGCTCGGTGAAGGGCGAGGTGGTCTCCTCGACCTTCGACGAGCCAGCATCGCGTCACGTTCAGGTCGCGGAGATGGTGATCGAGAAAGCCAAACGGCTGGTCGAGCACAGCCGCGATGTGGTCATCCTGCTGGATTCGATCACCCGTCTGGGCCGCGCCTATAACACAGTCGTGCCGTCATCGGGCAAGGTGCTCACCGGCGGCGTCGACGCCAACGCGCTGCAGCGGCCGAAGCGGTTCTTCGGTGCCGCACGCAATATCGAGGAAGGCGGTTCGCTCACCATTATTGCTACCGCGCTGATCGATACCGGCAGCCGCATGGACGAGGTAATCTTCGAAGAATTCAAGGGCACCGGCAATTCGGAAATTATCCTCGACCGCAAGGTCGCGGACAAGCGCACCTTCCCTGCAATGGACATCACGCGCTCCGGCACGCGCAAGGAAGAACTGCTGGTACCGCCCGATCAACTCAAGAAAATGTACATCTTGCGCCGCATCCTGAATCCCATGGGGACCATGGACGCGATCGATTTCCTGCTGGACAAGCTGCGCAACACGAAGAGCAACGGCGACTTCTTCGAATCGATGAACGCGTAATCAGCGGCGCATTGCGTTCACAGCCCCGACAATCGCATCGGGGTCACTCACCGGCAATGAGCAGGTCTCGCCGACGCAGATGAAGGCCGCGCTCTGTGCTGCGGCCTTCACCTTGTCACGAGCCGGGTGTTCGGCCGGCAACTCGTGCGCCGCGCGCAGCACGACGCGATCGAGGAAGGGAAGCTTGCGGGCGGTGGCGAGAAGAGCGTTGGCGCGCTCGTCCTCTCCTGTCACGACGATCTCGGCTGCCCGCAAGCGTAGATCAAGCGCGTTTAGCGAGGCGAGATGCGCAAACAGATTTTCGGCCGCGCTCGCAGCGATGCCCTCGAACAGCTGATCCGCCTTCTCGCGCCAGGCGTGCTGCCCGGTAAAGACCGCAAGGCGGATCAAGTTCTGCGCCGCCAACGCGTTTGGATTCGGGGTCGCGTCATCGGTGGTGGCGCTGGGTCGCACGACTAAGCCTTCGGCGTCGTCGGCCGTGAGAAAATAGCCACGGTTGTCGGGATTGGCGTAGTGGCGGTCGAGCGTCGCCTGCCAGGCGAGTGCACGCTCGAGATAGGCTCGCTCGCCGGTCGCCTCGTGCAGCGCCAGCGCGGCCCGGATCATCGCTGCGTGATCGGAAGCGAGGCCGGGCACGACGAGTCTGCCGGCGCGCCAGGAATGGCCGAGGCGATCGCCCTGCGCCATGTTGGCATCTACGAACAGGAACGCGCGCGCGGCCATTTCGAGCCACTGCGGCTCATTGAATGCCAGACCAGCATTGGCGAGCGCAGCAATCATCAGGCCGTTCCAGTCCGCGAGTACTTTGTCATCGAGGCCCGGCCGCACCCGTTTCTCGCGAACTCTCAGCAGTTTTTCGCGCAGCGGCGTGAGCCTCTGTTCATCCTCTACGCTGCGCGGCAAATTTCTGAGACGATTAAGAATGTTGTGACCTTCGAAGTTGCCCTCGGCGCTGACGTCGTAATGCGCGGCAAAGAATGCGGCATCGTCGCTACCCAATGCGGTTGTCACCTCGGGCACCGACCAGACGTAGAACTTCCCCTCCTCGCCTTCGGAGTCGGCATCGAGCGAGGCGCAAAACGCTCCCTCCCCCGTCGTCATTTCGCGTGCGAGCCAAGCCACCGTCTCTTGCGCGCGGCGCCGGAACAATTCGTCGCCCGAGCGCAGGTAGGCGAGGGCAAGCAGCTCGAGCAGGAGCGCGTTGTCATAGAGCATCTTCTCGAAATGCGGCACCAACCACCGTTCGTCGACCGAATAGCGGGAAAAGCCGCCGCCGAGATGATCGTAGATGCCGCCCTCGCAGATGCGCGTCAGCGTGAGCTCCACCGCTGCGCAATAGCGGGCATCGTTCGTTCGCTGCCCCGCGCGCCATAGAAATTCAAGCATGGCGGGCTGCGGGAATTTGGGGGCGCCGCGCATGCCGCCGTTGACGGGATCGATCATGCCGGCGAGTTGATAAGCGGCGCGATCGAGATCGGCTGCGGCGATCACCACGCGCCCCTTCGGCTGCGCGCTCGCCGCCAGACGCTCCATCAGCGCGCTGCGGTTCTGCTCGACGTTTTGCGGCTCCTGGCGGAAAACGCGCTCGACCTCGCGCAGGAGGTCGACGAAAGCAGGCTTTCCATAGCGGGAGGTTTTCGGAAAATAAGTGCCGCCCCAGAACGGCTCGCCGTCGGATGTGAGGAACATCGTGAGCGGCCAACCGCCGTGCTCACCGAGATGATGCAGCGCCGACATATAAATCTGATCGATGTCCGGCCGCTCCTCGCGGTCGACTTTGATGTTGACGAAGAGATCGTTCATGACTTTCGCAGTCGCCGTGTCCTCGAAGCTCTCATGCGCCATCACATGGCACCAATGGCAGGCGGCATAGCCGACCGAGAGCAGAATCGGCTTGTTGGTGCGTTTTGCCTCGGCGAGTGCTTCGGGTCCCCATGGCCACCAGTCCACGGGGTTATGCTTGTGCTGCAGCAGGTATGGGCTCGTCTCGCGCGCGAGGCGGTTCTCATGGGACGTGGCGACCGAATTGGTTGACATCTACTGATAATACCCGCCGGTGCAGTTGGTTCAGCGAACGAAACCCGGCTGAACGTCAATGAATCCATTTGCAGTTGCAAATAAGCTATTTCGCTGCGATCTCGCCCGCAACCCATGAAGGGTTTAAGCACGCGACCGTGAGCTCGGACCGCGACACGATCTTCGCCCTTTCCTCCGGACGACCGCCGGCGGCGATCGCAGTGGTTCGCATTTCCGGTCCCCTTGCACGCGTCGCGCTCGAACGGTTGATCGGCCGGGTTCCGCAGCCGCGACACGCGTCGCTTGCGCGCGTGCGCGATCCGGCGACCGGCAACGTCATCGACGAAGGACTCGCGTTGTGGTTTCCCGGCCCGAACAGCGAAACCGGCGAAGACATCGCCGAGTTGCAAGTACACGGCGGCCGCGCGGTGATCGCGGCCGTTCTCGCCGCCCTGGCAAAGCTCGCCGGATTGCGCCCTGCGGAGGCGGGAGAGTTTACGCGCCGAGCCTTCGAAAACGGTCGCATGGATTTGACCGCAGTCGAAGGGCTCGCCGATCTTGTCGCAGCCGAAACCGAGGCGCAGCGCCGGCAGGCCTATCAGCATCTCCGAGGCCTGCTTGGCGAGCGCGCCGAGAGCTGGCGGCAGCGGCTGATCGAGGCGCTTGCTCTGGTTGAGGCCGGTATCGATTTTTCCGACGAGGAGGATGTCCCAAAGGACATGATGGCGCGCGCGGCCGAGCTCATTCGGCCGCTCGCCGAGGAAATCAGCAAGGCAGGCACACGGCAGGGCGAACGGCTGCGCGAGGGCCTGCGCGTTGCCATTGCGGGACCGCCGAATGCCGGAAAGTCGACCCTATTCAATCGGCTCGCGCGTCGCGAGGCGGCGATCGTGTCGCCGTTCCCCGGGACCACCCGCGACGTGCTCGAGTTGCATCTCGACCTCGGCGGCTATCCGGTGACGGTGCTTGATACCGCCGGCATTCGCGAGACAAACGACCCCGTGGAACGCGAAGGGGTGCGGCGTGCGAGCGAACAGGCGGCCGGCGCAGACCTGGTGCTCTGGATCGTCGATGCCACCGCAGGGGAAACCGTGCCGAGGCGTTGCGCAATCCAGGCGGGACCGAATTCCATCACCTGGTTAGTGATTAACAAGATTGATCTTTTGTCCGAGCAGGCAAGACAAAGAATTGAATCGGGATTCGGAAAAGATGAAACCGTTAACCTTGTTTCCAGCACGACCGGTGCCGGTTTCGATGAATTGGTTAACAGGCTCGCGCGCTTTGCTGACGGGTTCTTCACTCCTGAACCCGCGCTGGTGGCGCGCGAGCGTCAACGTGCGCATCTCGCCGAAACCGTTCTTGCATTGGAGGGTGCGCAACGGGCCGCCAAGGACGGGCAAGAGGAAATCATGGCTGAACAACTTCGGCTGGCGAGCAGGGCACTCGGCAAGCTGCTTGGGCGGGTCGACGTTGAGGACGTTCTGGACGTGATCTTCCGAGATTTCTGCATCGGGAAGTAATGGTGACCGGCCGACTCAGTGGCCGACTGCGCCGGCGGCCGACCGGCGCACGGCACCCACCGCGTCGCGCCTGAGCCATACCCCGTACGTTTCACGTGAAACGACGCGCGCAGCACTGAAATAGACGATCCCGTTCTCGTCAGTTACAAGCTCGCGCCGAAGGCTAAAATCCGATGGATGCGAAATACGACGTTGTTGTCGTCGGTGGCGGCCATGCCGGCTGCGAGGCCGCCGCGGTCGCGGCACGCATGGGCGCCAAAGCCGCGCTTGTCACCCATCGCTTTGCGACCATCGGCGCAATGTCCTGCAATCCCGCAATCGGCGGTCTTGGCAAGGGGCATCTCGTGCGCGAAATCGATGCCCTCGATGGTCTTATGGGCCGGGTCGCCGATCTCGGTGGGATCCAGTTCCGCGTGCTCAACCGGCGCAAAGGACCGGCCGTGCGCGGACCGCGCGCGCAGGCGGACCGCAGGCTTTATGCGACCGCCATGCAGCAGGCGATCTCTGCGATACCGAATCTCGCAGTCCTCCAAGCCGAGGCCGACGACCTCATCATTGCCGGCAAACGAATCGCTGGTCTCAAGCTCGCCGATGGGCGCGAGCTAGGGGCAGGGGCCGTCGTGCTCACAACGGGGACCTTTTTGCGCGGCCTCATTCACATCGGGGAACGCAAAACGCCGGCGGGGCGTGTCGGGGAAGCGCCAACAATGGGCCTGTCGCTGACGTTGGAGCGGCTCGGATTTGCGCTTGGTCGGCTCAAGACCGGGACTCCGCCCCGACTCGATGGCCGCACCATTGATTGGACTGCAGTGGAGATGCAGCCCGGCGACGAGCCGCCGGAGCCGTTTTCCATGCTCACGGAGCGCATTGCGAACCCGCAGGTCCAATGCGGCATCACCCGCACCAATTCGGCGACCCACCGCATCATCCGCGACAACGTCCATCGTTCGCCGATGTATTCGGGTCAGATCCAAAGCAAAGGCCCGCGCTATTGCCCATCAATCGAGGACAAGATCGTGCGCTTCGGCGAGCGCGACGGGCACCAGATCTTTCTCGAGCCGGAAGGCCTTGATGATTCAACGGTCTATCCGAACGGGATCTCGACATCGTTGCCGGAGGAGGTCCAGCTCGCCCTCGTCGCCACCATCCCCGGGCTCAAAGACGCCCGCATGGTCCGGCCTGGCTATGCCATCGAGTACGATCACGTCGATCCGCGCGAACTAAAGCCGACCCTTGAGACCAAGCGCATGCCCGGCCTGTTCCTGGCGGGGCAAATCAACGGCACCACGGGCTACGAGGAGGCGGCGGCGCAGGGCTTGGTGGCAGGTCTCAATGCCGCTTCGCAAGCGGGCGGGGGAGGCGATATCACGTTCGACCGCGCCGAAGGTTATCTAGCTGTTATGATTGACGATTTGGTCACGCGGGGCGTCGTCGAGCCATACCGAATGTTCACCTCGCGCGCCGAATATCGGCTCACGTTGCGCGCTGACAATGCCGACCAACGGCTGACCGCCCGAGGCATTGCGATTGGCTGCGTCGGTGCAAAGCGCCAGCGCCGGCATGAGACGAAAATGGCGGCTCTCGCGGCGGCTCGCGACTTTGCTCGCTCGGTGTCGCTGACCCCCAGCGAGGCCGATCGCCATGGGCTTACGCTCAACAAGGATGGCCAACGGCGTAGCGCCTTCGAGCTGCTATCGCACCCCAACATCGGAACGGCAGAGCTGGCGATGATCTGGCCCCAATTCGGCGAGCTGCCGCCGAAAATTGCAGAGCAGCTCGAGACCGACGCGAAATACGAGGTCTACCTCTCGCGCCAAGCCGCGGATATTGCGGCCTATCGGCGCGATGAGAGCCTGGAATTGCCTGAAGGGCTCGATTATTCGCAGATCGGCGGGCTCTCGACCGAAGTTCGCCAAAGGCTTAGCTCCACGCGTCCGCGCACCGTCGGCCAGGCCGGACGCATGGATGGCATCACGCCAGCGGCGCTTACGCTTCTCGTCGCTCACCTCAAACGTAGTAGCCGCCGTCCGAAAGTTGCGACTGGCGGACACTGATGCCGCGCAGCCGCCGGCCCCCTCGCTATCGCGGGAGTACGCGCAACGCGCGAACCGCGCAGGATCAGCCGCTGGCTGGGGCCGCAGATCGTGCGCATGCGCTGAATCTGACCCCAGTTTCACGTGAAACATTGGAGCGGCTTGATCGATTTGTCGGGCTTCTGCTGACGTGGCAACGGACGACGCACCTAATCGCACCATCCACAGTCTCGCACCTGTGGACGCGGCACATCGCTGATTCCCTCCAACTCGTTGACTTAGCCCCCGACGCGCACGTTTGGGTCGACCTCGGGGCAGGGGCGGGATTTCCCGGTCTGGTGATTGCCTGCGCGCTTGCCGGAAGACCGGGTGTTCTGGTTCATCTCATTGAAAGTAATAGAAAAAAAGCCGCATTCCTGCGCGAGGCTCAACGTGTGACCGCGGCGCCGGCAAGCGTGCACGCCATGCGGATTGAGGAGTTCGCGGCGAGCTTCGGGGGCCCAGTCGATGTCGTCACAGCACGCGCGGTCGCCCCGCTCAAGTCATTGCTCGACAAGTGTTTTCCCCTCCTGGGGAAAAGCGGCGCAATGGGCTTGTTCCCCAAGGGGCAAAATGCAGAGCTTGAACTGAGAGACGTGCGCGAGTCGCCAATGATGCGGGCCTGGACCATGAACGCGACGCTTCTTCCCAGCCGCACCGATCCGGCCGGGCGCATTGTCCTGATCCGGGATGTGGAGCGGCGCAAGCCAACGCCATAAGATTCCACCCGATTCGCGACGGGGCGAGTCTGATGCTGGACCCGATGCCATGAGCGATCATGCGGATTTGCCGGCGCAATCGGCGCCAGAATCGCCGCAGGTCATCGCGCTCGCGAGCCGCATTCCCAATCCCGCTCCTCCGCGCGTGATTGCAATCGCCAACCAGAAAGGCGGCGTCGGCAAGACCACGACCGCGATCAATCTCGGCACCGCGCTGGCAGCCATCGGCGAACAAGTGCTGATCATCGATCTCGATCCGCAGGGCAACGCTTCGACCGGGCTTGGAATCGATCGGCGCAGCCGACGCCATTCGACCTACGACGTCTTGATGGGTGAGGCCACCTTGTTGGATGCGGTGCTAGCGACTGCCGTGCCCCGTCTGTCCATCGCGCCTTCGACGCTCGATCTTTCGGGCCTCGAGCTCGAAGTCAGCCAAGAGCGCGACCGCGCGTTTCGACTGCGCGCCGCACTTGCGCCGTTGCGCGCCGCGGCGGCGCGCGTGAGCGATTTCACCTATGTGCTGATCGATTGTCCGCCGTCACTCAATCTGCTCACCGTCAACGCGTTGGCGGCGGCCGATGCGATTCTGGTGCCGCTGCAGTGCGAGTTCTTTGCGCTTGAAGGTCTCTCGCAGCTTCTGCAGACGGTGGAGACCGTGAAGTCGACGCTCAATCCCGAACTCATGATCCATGGCATCGTGCTCACGATGCACGACGCGCGCAACAATCTCTCCAATCAGGTTGTCGCCGACGTGCGCGCGAACAGCAAACACAAAGTCTACGACACCATCATTCCGCGCAATGTGCGCGTATCGGAAGCACCGTCCTACGGCAAGCCGGTCCTGGTCTACGATCTCAAATGCGTCGGCAGCGAAGCTTATTTGCGGCTCGCGACCGAGATCATTCAGCGCGAGAAAGAACTGATCCCAAGTCCGCCAACTGCCGAGAGCGTGATTGGTTCGGATCAGCAGCACGGTGCTGCGTAATTGCAAAGCAGTTCAGGAGGCACGGCAATGCCAGATGACGGCCGATCGCGATTGGGGCGCGGCCTTGCGGCGCTCATGGGCGACGTCGGCGCCGAAACCGCGACCACGGTCGAACGCGCACGCACTCAACGCCGGGTCCCGATCGAATATCTCAGGCCAAATCCGCGCAATCCTCGACGCAACTACCCGGATGCCGAGCTGGATGAGCTTGCGGCATCGATCAAGGAGCGGGGCATCATTCAGCCGGTGGTCGTGCGCTCGGTGCGTGGCGCGAAGGATGCTTACGAAATCATCGCCGGCGAGCGGCGATGGCGGGCGGCGCAGCGCGCCGCGCTGCACGAAATTCCCATCGTGCCGCTCGAAGCGAGCGACAGCGAAGCGCTGGAACTTGCCATCATCGAGAACGTGCAGCGCAGCGACCTCAATCCGCTGGAAGAGGCCGCAGGCTACCAGGCGCTGGCAAGCGAGTATGCTCACAGCCATGAGGACATCGCGAAGGTCGTCGGCAAGAGTCGCACTCATGTTACCAACACGCTGCGCCTGTTGAAGCTGCCCGAGCCGGTGAAGGCTTACATCCACGCCGGCAAGATCACGGCCGGTGCGGCGCGCATGCTCATTGGCGCGCCCGATCCGGAAGAGATGGCGCGCGAGATCGTCGATCGCGGCTTGAACGTTCGTCAGGTCGAGGCCCTGGCGCGGGACCGCGTGTCACGAACGGGTAAGACAGCGAAGAAGCGCAACGCGAAAAGTGCCGATACGATTGCGCTCGAACGGCGGCTATCGGACGCGCTGGGCCTTGCAGTCGCCATCGATCATCGTGGCGAAAGCGGCGTGCTGCGAATCCATTATCGTAGCCTCGATCAACTCGACAACGTGGTGCGGCGGCTCGAAAAGAATTGATCCGGACCGTTGTGAGCTCGTTGACTGTTGCGCATTGCGAGATCGCCTAAGACGACCGGTCGGTTTCCTTTCGCCGCGCGTCGACGGCAAGCGTGAGCAGCGCACGCTGCGCAATCAGCTCGGCCATTGCGGATTGCTGGCGCGCCGCGAGCGCAGCTTCGGCGAGCCGCGCCATCGCACGTTGCAGCCGTACCGATGTCCAGATCCGAAGCGCAGACTCTACCGCAGGCTTGCGGCTGAAATGAACGAACGGCTGGATCCCTGCGGCGGCCTCAGCCACCGAGGCGCCTTCATCGATGGAAAGCTTCGCTCTGTGCAGTTGCGCCACCTGCCGCAACGCCGCTCCTAGGATCGTACCCGGTGCCGTGCCGGCCGTGCGCGCCTTGCCGAACTGGATTTCGAGCTCACCGGTGCGCCCCGCGAACGCAGCATCGACCAAGCCATCGACCGCGAGGGTCGAGGCATCGGCGACCACTGCCACGACGTCTTCCACATCCACGCGCGTCTTGCCCCGCGCGAAAAGCGCTACTTTGCGAATTTCATGGCGTGACGCGAGGCGATCGCCACCGAGCAGCGGAACGAGAGCAGCGCGGGCCTCCGCTGAAATAGCAAGCCCGGCATCGCGCATCTCATCATCGATGAGGCGCAGCAAATCTTTTTCAGCGTCCGGGTAGCAAGGCAGCGCGGCGGCGTTCTTGGCGCGCTCGCAGGCGACACGCAACGGCGCGTTGCGCCTGAGATCGCCCGCTTCGATGACGATCCGGCAGTCCGACGGGGCATCTGCGATGAGAGCTTCGAGTGCAGGAGCAAAGTTGCGCGCACCGGCTTTGACCCAGACCGCGCGCCGGCTGCCGAACAATGGAATGGTGTTGGCCTCCTCGACAAGGCGCGTGGGCTCGCCCGCGAGCTCATCGCCGTCGAGCCGGGCGAGTTGAAACGGATCCTTGGGGTCGTCAACCGACATGCGCACGAGCGCTTCTGCGCGCTCGCGCACCAGGCCGGCATCGGGGCCAAAGACAAGCACAATCGGCCGATTGGGGCGGGCGAGGAACTTCTCGATCTCGGAGACCTTCAGCGCGACCATGAGATCTCTATTGCTCTGACA